>NZ_JBSGTS010000001.1:579994-673044 GCF_053607525.1 Kribbella sp. NPDC055110 | reverse complement strand
ACGATCCCGACCCGGCCCATCCCCGCCTGCGCGCACAACACCAGCACCTGCGCGAACAGGCCCGCAAACGCGTCCTCATGGACCGCCCGGAACCGCGCGATCGTGGTGTGGTCAGGGACATCCTGCGCACACAGCACCCGGAACGCGACATGGTCATGACACAAACCCTCGATCCGCCGCGACGACCGCTGTCCCACCGCATACGAATACACCAGCAACGCCAGCAACATGTCCGGGTCATACCCGGCCCGCCCCACACCGCCTGTTACCCGGCCAGCATGGAACCGCGAGCTGTCCAACTCCGCGACCACATCCAGCACGAACCACACCAGATGGTCATCCGGCAGCCAATCGGCCATGTCCGGCGGCAACAAGAACCCCTGACCACGATCAACCGGCCGATACAACTTCGCCATACCAAACAATCGAACACCAGCCTGGTTATAGTCACCAACGCCACGCCGATTCTGCAACAGGCTCATTGTGGCGATTTCTTTCCCCGCCACGACACCTCACACTCCCGAGAGCTCCGGACAACCCGGACAACCCGGACAACCCAGGAACCCGGGAACCCGGGTTGTCCGGGGCACCGGGGCACCGGGGCACCGGGGGGACTGGGGGGACTGGGGAGGATCTTCTGCCCTGATTGGGCAGGATTCCTCCCCGCTCACCTGAGTCTCGCTGCACGCCACGCCCGGTAACCCGCTCGGACGGCGTGGTGGTGAAGGGGGCGGGGGAGGCACCCGCTCAGACTCCGCCGGGAGCCACGCTCCGCAGGACGGCACGGCCAATCGATGACCCCACACATGCGTCACAAGAACCGGATATCCGGCCCTGTGTTGGAGGCGCACCCCACGCTCGCGTCACAGGAGGATCCGATGGCCGTCGTCGGATGACTGATTTGGATATTCGGTCGCCGGAGTGGGGGCTTCGTGATGGGGTCGGGGGAGGTGTTGTCGAGCGTGAAAGGATTTCTGCTGATGCCCAGTGCGCAGATCGAGGTTCGTCGTGAGTACTCCGAGACCGATGAGGCCGGTCTGATCGAGGCGGTGCACGCGGCGCTGGTGACCGCGTTCCAGATCCCGCCGCAGGACAAGGACGTGCGCTTGGTCGTTCACGCGCCGCACCGGTTCGCGTGTTCGCCGCGGTTGACCGCGCCCGAGTTCTTCACGCTCGTCACCGTCGACTGCTTCGCCGGCCGCTCGGTCGACGCGAAGCGCAAGCTCTACACCGAGATCGTCGGGAACCTGAAGCCGTTCGGCATCCCCGAGGACCACGTGACGATCCTCGTCCGGGACCACCCCACGTCGAACTGGGGCATCCGCGGCGGCCAGGCTGCTTCCGACCTGGACCTCGGCTTCAACATCAACGTCTGACGTGCCACTCCGCTCGACCCGGCACCTGACGCCGGCCGTCCTCGTCCGAGAGCGGAGCATGCCACGCGCGATCCCGGACTCGTGGGTCGGCATCGGCGGTCACGTCGAGCCGGACGAGCTCACCAACCCGACAGCGGCCGCGCTCCAGGAACTGCATGAGGTGTCACCGCCGACCAGTGGACCAGGTACGTCGGACGTCCGTCCGGGACCCCGATCTGTACGACCGGATCCGGATCGAGATCGGATCTCGCGCTGCGGTACGTCGCCGTACGCGACACCGGGGACGAGGTGCGTACGACGTACTTACTTCACCGCCACCCTCCGCCCCGAGGCGCCCGTACCGACGGATTGCACCGAGGGCGGTCTGCGGTGGTTCGATCTGACCATGGACCCGGCGACGCGCGACATGCCACCGACCGCGGGATCGCGTTCGCGCACTGGCGGTCGAGCGGCCGGCACGACGAGCAGTTCCGTTTCCTCATGGTCGACCGCCGCGAGACAGGGCCGTTCTGATGCTCACCGTGCAGTTTCATCCGAATTGGCCGCACGGCCCGCGCACGGTGATCGAGTCGATGGCCGCGGACGGGGTGTATCGGTCGCAGTTCGCGACGGGGATCTCCAACGGCGGGCTGACGGCGTTCCGCGGGGGAGACCGGTGGGAGTGGGAGAGCCGGTTGTTCTCCGGGCGGTACGACGACCAGCCGGAGCTGGAGCGCCCTGTGTACGGGGTGTGGAATCGGCGGCGTGACGTGTACGGCGGAGCGATCCGCTTCGGGTCGTCGTACCTGCGGCTGAAACCCGAGACGATCGACCGTGCGACGTTCTGCTTCCCGGATTCCGCGCGGGATCCAACCGATTTCGGCGATCGGGGCGTCCTGCCGCACTTGTGCGAGTTGGCTGACGCGGCGCGTCTCGACGACTTGGATGATTACGTCGAGGCGCAGGTCCACGGCCCGGTCCGCCTCGCCACCGATGTCGATGCCGTGGTCCTCGACCCGTCGTTCATCGGCACACCGGTTGAGGTCGCGGCCGGCGAACTCGGCTGCCCGATCGAGTACCACCCGGGCTTTCGCGCGGCGCCGGCCGACTTCGACCCGGCGTACCGTGGCCCCGAGATCCTCGACCTCGCCCAGACGCTCAGCTCCGAACTCACCCCCGAGCTCACCCCCGACCTGCTCGGCCGTGCAGCCCGCGACCATCCGGCGCAGGCGATCAAGTACGTCTGGCATTACCTCGCCCGCTACGGCCGTCAGGTGACCAGCTGATCGCGACGCCGGTTCAAGTACGCGACCTCGGCAGTGTTCTCAGCCAACTCGATCGCTGCGTCGTACGCGGCCCGCGACTCCTGACTACGACCCAGTCGCCGCAGCAGGTCGGCACGGGCAGCGTGGTACGCGTGGTACCCGGCCAGCCTGTCGTCGAGCCGATCGATCGTCGCCAGCGCGACCTCGGGACCGTCTAGCTCAGCGACCGCGATCGCGCGATTGAGCGCGACGATCGGCGAGCGGTCGACGCGGACGAGCTGGTCGTAGAGCGCGACGACCTGCGACCAGTCGGTGTCCGACGCGTCCCGGGCCGAGGTGTGTACGGCGTTGATCGCCGCGAGGATCTGGTAGCGGCCCGGAGGCAGCCTGGTCGCGAGCCGTTCACGGACGAGACGGTGGCCCTCGGCAACCAATGCGGTATCCCAGGCGCCGCGGTCCTGGTCGCGCAGCGAGATCAGTTCGCCGGTGGCCGAAACCCGTGCGGTACGGCGGGCCTCGGTGAGGAGCATGAGTGCGAGCAGACCGGCGACCTCGCCGTCGTCCGGCAGCAGCGCCCGGATCAGGCGGGTGAGGCGAATCGCCTCCGCGGTCAGCTCGTGCCGGATGGGATCGGTGTCGGGACCGGTCGCCAGGTAGCCCTCGTTGAAGACCAGAAACAGCACCGCGAGTACGCCGGACACGCGGCTCGGCAGGTCTTCCGCGGACGGGACCTGGTACGGGATCCGGGCTGCTTTGATCTTCGCCTTCGCGCGGGTGATCCGCTGACCCATCGCGGTCTCCTGGACCAGGAATCCGCGGGCGATCTCCGGTACGGTCAGGCCGCCGATCATCCGCAGCGTCAACGCTACGCGGGTCTCCATCGCGAGTGCTGGGTGACAGCAGGTGAAGATCAGCCGGAGCCGCTCGTCGTCGATCACGCCGAGAGGCTCGGGCGGTTCGTCGTACGACATCTGAGCCTCCTTCTGCTTGTCGTCACGTTTGCTCTCGCGCCGGATCCGGTCGATCGCCTTGCGGTTGGCGGTGGTGGTCAGCCAGGCGCCGGGGTTGGGCGGTACGCCGTCGGCAGGCCACCGCTCGACGGCGGTCGCGAACGCCTCGGCGGCCGCTTCCTCCGCGATGTCGAGGTCACCGAACCGCCTGGTCAGCGAGGCGACCACCCGCGCCCACTCCTCGTGGTGGACCCGGGTGATCGCTTCCTGGACGTCGCTCACAGGAACGGCCGCACCTCGAGCCGGCGGTTGCACGCCTTCGACGCAGCCGTGGCGAGCTTCAGCGCCACGTCGAGGTCCGGTGCCTCGAACACCCAGAAGCCGGCCATGTGCTCCTTCGACTCCAGGTACGGACCGTCGGTGAAGATCGGCTCACCGTCTCCCCGGGCGTCGATCACGGTCGCGTCGCTGGGCGCGCTCAGCCCACCCGCGAACACCCAGTGCCCGTCCGCCACCAGTTGCTCATTGAACGCGTCGATCGCCGCGTCCTCGTCTGCAGTCGACGACCCGGTCCGGTTGTCAATCACCGAAATCAGATACTGCATCACGATCTCCAGTTCACTCTGCTGAACCCTGCCTACACCCACCCAACGAACCCGATACCGCCATTCCTACACACCCACCAGAACCTCCCCAGGACGAGCCTGTCACAGGGGGTGGAGGCGGACGTTGGCGAACATCGTGTCCGGAGTGACCGGCTCACCGCCGCCGGCCCGCGTACGCCCGAACCCGGCCGACCACAGCGTCGACGTCGCATCACAGATCCCGACCGCAGCCCCCGGAACCTGATGCTCGTCCATCAACCCAGCCACACGCCGCTGCAGCCCCGCGACCACACGCTTGTCAGCACGTCACGTTTCTACAGCCCACCAGGCCCACGGGACAGGTTATGGGGTCTCGGTTTCCGTGGCCGTAGCGGTTCTCAGGCTTCCGCCCCGAGCGGCGCATATGTTGCCGCGACCGTCGGGATTGCGGTGCCGGCTCGTTCGGCGGCTCGCTGGTAGAGCGCGTCTGTGCGCTGGAGGATGCCACTCCAGTCGAGCGTGGGGGCGACCCGCTGGTTGTGCGCGGTGATCTTGTTGCGCAGGGCATCATCGCTGATGAGTTCTGCGATCGCCACGATCATTTCGGTGTCGTCTGCGACGAGGATGCCGTCGACGCGATCACGAACGAAGTCGGCGACACCGCTACGGCGCTTCGCGATGACGGGTAGTCCGGTGCACCGTGCTTCCAGCGCGGCGATTCCGAACGATTCCTTCGGCGCGGGCGCGACGTACAGCGAAGCCGCCAGGAGTTCATCGCGGACCTGGTGCCGAGGGATGCGCCCGGTGATGCGGACGTGAGGCGACAGTCCGCGGCGCTGGGCGTGCCGCTCGATCCGTCGGCGCAGCGGTCCGTCGCCGACGATGACCAGGTTGACGTCGTGTTGCGGAGTGAGGCGTCGGACCTCCTCGAACACCTTGAGCAACTGGAGCGGGCGTTTGCGTGGCATGAACCTCATGACGCTCACGAGGGTGATCGCCCGGTCGTCAGGGTGCGAGGCCCGTGGCGCCGTCGTGCTCGGTCGCCAGGATGCGACGTCGATCGCATTCGGCAGCACTGTGACACTGGTTTGTCCCAGCGATTGCCGGAATGCGTCCGCTGCCGCGCTACTGACCGCGGACCAGGCGACGGGCCACCGTCGAAGGGAAGTCAGTGCGGCGAGTCGGAGGATGCCGCCGGCGCCCGCCCACATCGAGTGCAGGGTGATCAGGGTAGGGAGGCCGGCGGCCATCGCGGCGCGGGCCACACTGATGCCGTACGGCGACCACAGCGAGAGGTGTACGTGGACGGCGTCGTATTCCGTGACCGCGCGGCGGGCCTGTATGGACGGCATGCGGTGCACCCAGGCCGGGTCTCCGTGGGCGCCGGATGTCGGGGTGAGCACTTCGGCGGCGAGGCCGGATGCGCGTTGGTGGCGGACCAGGTCGTCCACGTGGGTCTCGATTCCGCCCAGGCGCGGGAGGAAGACGTCGGTGACGTGCGCGATGCGTGTCTGGCCGGTGGGTGGCGGGGTCGCGAATCGCCGGGGCCGGCGGGAGCGGCGTTGCCGAAGCAACCAGATGCCGAGGACACTGCCTCCGACTGGGATCTCCAGGGCGAGAACGAAGGCCCGGTAGAGCACGGCGGCGGCCGTGATGCCGGCGGGGTCGCCGCCCAGAGCGAGCAGGACGCCGACGAGGCCGAGGTCTGCCACTCCGATCCCACCGGGGGTGATCGGGACGACGGTGAGCAGTCGCTCGACGGCGAATCCGGCGAGTACCGCGGGCCAAGCGGTTCCGGCCCCGGTCAGGTGGAGGCAGAGCGCGAGAAGCAGGCACTGGAGGGCAACATAACCGCCGATGCCGGCCGACATCCGAACCCAGCCGCCCGCGACCAGGTCCGCGCAATCCCGGCGGATCCTCAAGAGGGCGTCGGCCAGTCCCAGCGTCCGGTCCCGGCCGAGCAGGCGCAGGACGGAGTGTAAGGGCGGCTCGAGAAAGTGCGCGGCCAGGCCGGTTGCCCGCGGGCTGACCAGCAGCACGGCGGTGAAGGCTGCCAGGCCGAGGAACCCAGCTCCGGCGATCAGGGACGCGGTCCGTAACACCGGCGTGATCGTCTGACCCGCTTGGGTGAGCACGAGCACTGCCAGAACCGGGAGGAGCAGCTTGGAGCCGACGTCCCACAGATTGGTGAGGATGGTGTAGCCGGTGAAGGCACGGGTGTCGATGCCCCAGGCCTTCATCATTCGGCGGTTGAGTTCGACTCCCGCGGCGCCGCCGAGCGGCACGACGTTGGCGACCGCGCTTCCGGTCATGTTGATGGTCAGCGCGCGGCGGTGAGTGAGGCTGGGTGCTGCCGCGGTCAGGACGAAGGAGTGCACGTAGAGCCCGAGCAGCCAGAGCCCCACCAGCGCGAGCAACGCCGGCCAATGCACTGATGTCAGCACTGGAATGACGCCGTGCCACGAGCCGTCGACGGCTCGAGGTAGGACCAACCCGACCAGGACCAGTGCCACGATCCAGGAGGAGATGAAACGCAGACGCGCGTGGAGCTGAGACCGACGTGATGGGCGACGGCGTGCCTGCCCCGGTTCGTCCCCCGGACGTAGCTTGCACCTCATGGTTTGGACGGTAGGTGCCACCCGATGAAGCGCGGATTAAGACGTTGAGTCTCCGGCTGCGGGTGCCGTGCTGATCGTCGGCAGCAGGACGGTGACGGTCATCGCCGGTCCGTGTGTGCACGGCGCAGGTGCTGGGTGGCCATGGGAACCGTGATGGCCGTCGTGGCACAGGCGAAGTTCGCCGCCGGCCTGGGCGACGAGCGTGTCGACGAGCGCGAGTCCGAGCCCGGAGCCTGGACGGATGCGTGCATCGTCGGCCCGTGCGAATCGTTGGGTGGCGCCGGCGAGTAGGGCGGGTGGCATGCCTGGACCGGCGTCGGTGACGGTCAGGCGTGCCCATCCTGACGTGGGCTCGTCGACGGCCGCCTCGTACGGCGCGGTGCCGTGCACTGCGGCGTTGTCGAGGAGGTTGGTGAGGATTCTGTCGATCTCGAAGTCGGCGAGCGGCACCGCCAGTTCGTGTGTGGGTAGCTTGACGATGATCTTGCCAACGTGTCCTGGATCGGCGAGGCGCCGCTTGTTGATCATGCGGCCGGTGGCGGCGACGAGACCGCTGGATCGTTGGCCTTTTGTGCCGTCGACACTGCTGAGCTGCAGGAGTTGCTCGGCGAGTGCCGCGAGGCGATCGAGGTCGACCTTGAGTTCGGTGAGGGTGCGCTCGTGCTCGGCCGGTGTCCGGGGCTTGCGGAGTGCGAGCTGGATCCGGCTGGTCAGCAGGGTGATCGGGGTGCGCAACTCGTGGCTGGCCTCGTTGACGAACTGCCGTTCCCTCTCCAGCGCGCCTTCGAGGGTGGCGAGCATGTCGTTGAACGTGTGCCCGAGGCGGGTGATCTCGTCGTCGCGCTGGGGTGGCACGTCGAGCCGCAGGTCGGCCGTGCCGCTCGCAATGGCGGCGGCGCGGCGGCGGTACCGCTCGACCGGGCGGAGCGCGGCCTTGGCCAGCCGGTCTCCGACGAAAGCGGTGACAAGCAGCGTGCCGAGACCCGCGAGCGTGAGCTGGGCGAGGAGCTCACGCAGCGCCTCGTCGCGATGATCGCGGCGCACCCCGACGAGCAAGTAGTGCCGCGGGGACGTGGATACCTGGATGACTCGCAGACGATAAGGCTCGTGGGAGCCTGGCAGGAAGGCGCCCACGTTGAAGGTGCGTGGGGTCGTCCCTACCTGGTCGAGTTGCCGCGCGCTGACCAGGCCGCCTGTGCCAGCGGGTCCACCGTGGTCAAGTACCGTCCCGTCCCCGTCCAGTACCTGCCAAGCCACACCGGTGGCTTCCGCCGCGGGCCGGTTGGACACCTGCCCGCTGGGTCGGATGAGCTGCCCCAGGGTTTCGCTTGCCTGCGTCAGTTCGGTATCCAGGCCGCGATCCAGTGCGTAGTCGACCCGCCAGTACACGAACGTGCCGGCTGCGACGAGCACGACGAAGGTCGCCGCGGAGAACCCGGCGACGAGGCGAACCCGCAGGGACAGCCGCGACAGCCGCACCCGCAACCTGTTCATCTGTTCCCGCGCGCGGTCTCGAGGCGGTATCCGGCCCCACGCAGGGTGGTGATCGTGTCGGTGCCGAACGGCTTGTCGATCTTGGCCCGGATGGCGGCGAGGTGGACGTCGATGACGTTGCTCCGCAGGTCGGTTTCACCGTCCCACACCTCGTCGAGGATCGTCAGGCGCGTGACGACCTGCCCGGCATGAGACGCCAACAGGTAGAGAATGTCGAACTCGCGTGTGGACAAGGTGATGTCCACACCGCCCCGGGAAACCCGCCGCGCCACCGGGTCCACCACCAGGTCACCGACCTGCGCGGGAGACTCACCACCGAAGCCCCTGCGGCGGTAGAGCGCTCGCAGTCGAGCCAGGAGCTCGTCGAGGTCGAAGGGCTTGGGCAGGTAGTCGTCGGCGCCCGCGTCGAGGCCCTCGATCCGGTCGCGCACGTCACCGCGTGCTGTGAGCATCAGGACCGGTACGGCGATCCCGATGCCACGCAACTGTCGCGCGACGCTGACTCCGTCCATGCCAGGGAGCATCCAGTCGAGCAGCGCCACGTCGTACCCCGTGTCGGTGAGGAGCCGGTCATATGCCGCGCGGCCGTCGTTGACCACCTCGACCTGCCACCCGGCCTCCTCGAGCGTCTCTCGGAGCAAGGCGGCCAGCCGGATGTCGTCCTCGGCGACCAGGACCCTCATCGATCACTCCCTTCGCCACCACTCAACGTAGTACTCGCTCGAGTGACCGTCTGGTCAAAGCGCCGTTCGAGGCGCCGCTGTCAGCAGGACCCGCACGCGGGTCCGCCCCATGAACTCCACCAGGCGCGTGGCCAGCGGGCGGACGAGAAGGTACGACGCCAGCGCGACTCCCGCACCGACGAGCAGCCCGGCGGCCACATCGAGCGGAAAGTGCGCTCCGACATAGACGCGTGTGAACGCCATCAGGACCGCGAGCGCCGTGGTGATCAGCCCGAGCATGCGGTGCGCAACCCACACCCCGGCCGCGACCGCGCCTGCCATCACGGCATGGTCGCTCGGAAACGAGTAGTCGGCGCTGTGCGAGACCAGAATCAGCGTGTCCGGCAGCACCGTGTAGGGGCGCGGCTCGGCGAAGGCCGCGACCAGGAACTGATTGACCCCGAGCGCCGCCAGCATGCCGATCGGAGCCCACAGGGCGGCCGTGACCCGGCGCAGATCGCCGTCGCTGCGTGCGATCCACCACGACAACAGCAGCAGACCGGCGAACGCTCCGACTCCGAGCTGGGCGTACAGGCGGGCTGGGGTGTGCAACCACGGAGTGACGCGCGTCAGGTGATTGACAGCACCGAACCAATCCTCCTGAAGGTGACCCCACACCACTGATCCACCGCTCACACGCACCACCCTGTCTTCGTTGCGCCGGCCCAATTGCCCGCATCCCGCCGACCGTAGGCAGCACCACATGAAGCAGCCATGAAGACGGGACCTTCACGCGCTCTTCACACAGCGGGGGCCACTCTTGCCACCATGAACTGGACGAATCGCGATTGGCTGATTGCAGCAGCTCGGCCAAACGCTGTTCTGGCTGCGCCGGCGAGGTGACACTCATGCGGCGTAGGCGGTCGCCGAACGCTCCCGAACCACGCCGCGACATCCCATCGGACACCGTGGCCGCAGTTGGGGTCGGGTTCAGTGTGGTGATCCCCGCCTTCAACGAGGAACGATTCATCGGGGCCTGCCTGCAGTCGCTGGCCCGGCAAGATTTCACCGGCGGGCACGAGGTGATAGTGGTCGACAACAACTGCACCGACGACACCGCGGAGATCGCCCGCCTGTACGGCGCAATCGTCGTACGCGAGGAGACTCCGGGCGTCTGCGCGGCGCGCCACCGCGGCACTCTCACCGCCCGCGGACAGATCGTCGTGTCGAGCGACGCCGACACCGTGTTCGACGCCGGGTGGCTGTCCCGCATCGACCGGACGTTCCGGCAGGACCCGGACCGGGTGGCTGTGGCGGGTCCCTGCAGGTACCCCGTCGGTCCATGGTGGGCCAAGGTGTACGCCCGGGTCCTGTTCGAGCTGGTGTACCTCACCTCCCGGGTGACCGGCCGGGTCGTCTACATCACCGCGACGAATATCGCGTTCCGCAAGGACGCCTGGTCCGGTTACGACCTGACCGGCACCCAGGGCGCCGACGAACTCGGCCTGCTGTGCCAGCTGAGGTCACGCGGTAGGGTCGTTTTCGACCGGCACAATCCCACCTTCACCTCCGCCCGCCGGCTGACGCAGGGCCTGACCTACAACCTGTTCGTGTCGTTCTTGTTCTACTACGTCCTCGCCCTCACCTTGAACCGCGTGGCCGGACGCGCCGTCATCGGCACCGCTCCCGCCTTCCGGAGTGATCGGTCTCGGGCGACTTCACGGCGTGGCCGGCTGCTTGGTCTAGGGTGGCTGGCTGTGGCCGCCGCCGCCACGCTGTTGACAGCCCGGCTGCTGGACGGCTGATGGACCACGGCCTCCAGATGGTGTCCGGCGAGTTCTGTCACCCACTCGAGGTCGCCGACGAGGGAGTGAGCGGGTGAGCAAAACGGTGCGCGCACACGCCCGGCGGGCACCGTCGCTTCATGCGGGCTTCATCGGTGGACGGTTATCGTCGCAGCCATGAGAACCCAGCCACCGTCCGCCGCCAGACCGCGGTTCGCGCTGGTCGGCGTACCTCATCCAGGCCTGCCATGCACCGGCTGACCGAGTGGCTGCTAGGCCTGCACGGCCTGCCCGTATACGGACTGGTGGGTCTGCTCGTCTTCGCCGAGGACGCATTGTTCGTCGGGTTCGTCCTGCCCGGCGAGACTGCTGCTGTACTCGGAGGAGTAGCGGCGAGCGTTGGCCACGCATCCCTTCCGGCAATCCTCGTCGTCGTGATCGCGGCCGCCATCGTTGGCGACACTGTCGGGTACGAAGTCGGCAGGTACCTCGGGCCGAAGCTGCTAGGCAGCCGGCTCCTGAAGCGCCGGGCCGAGCGCCTCGAAGCCGCTCGGAAGCAGCTCGCCGAGCGAGGCGGTACAGCCGTGTTCTTGGGGAGGTTCGTCGCGTTCTTCAGAGCCACCATGCCGGCCCTCGCCGGCATGTCCGGCATGCGCTACCCGAAGTTCCTGGCCTTCAACGCCGCCGGAGGGATCGTCTGGGGCATCGCCGCCGTACTCATCGGCTACCTGGCCGGCAACTCCTACGCCACGATCGAGAAGACCTTCGGCCGCGCAACCGCCCTGATCGCGGTCGCCATCGTCCTCGCCGCAATCGTCACATGGCGCATCCGCCGCCGCAGATCGGACCAGGCGGGGCAGTCGTGATGCATGGTGATCGCCCCCACAGGTTCCCGACGTGGACGGTACTGACCGCAGCAGCACTCGTCGTTCTACTCGGCAGGACCTTCCCGGATGCTGTCGAACACCGTGGCCAGATCGATGTCGCCGGCGCCGAAGTCGCTGTCTGCGCCGCTCGAGCTCACAGCCCCGGCGACGGCGGGATCGAAGCCCTGGAGCATCTCGCCGATTGCGCCCAGGGCAATGACCAGGTTCGACACGAACTCGGCGACATCTTGTCGACCTTGGTCGTCCTGACCGTCACCGCCGCCGGCGTGTGGCACATGACCTCCCGCAAGCGTCTCCACGACCATCGTTCACCCGGCGAGGCTATGGGGTCTCGGTTTGCCAGGTCTGCCAGAGACGCCCGTAGACGCCTCCCGCGCTGACGAGTTCGTCGTGGGTGCCGAGTTCGACGAGTTCGCCGGCTTCCATGACCGCGATCCGGTCGGCGTCGTGCGCTGTCTGCAGGCGATGGGCGATCGCAATGACGGTACGACCCTCGAGTACGCCGGCCAACGACTGCTCGGTTTGCCGCGCGGTCTTCGGGTCGAGGAGCGCGGTGGCTTCGTCCAGGATGAGCGTGTGCGGATCGGCCAGGACGACTCGTGCCAGCGAGAGCTGCTGGGCGGCGGCGTCGTCAAGTTCGGCCTCAGTGTCCAACCCGTGCGGCAGGTCCTCCGACCACGCGGCTCCGACCGCAGCGAGCGCGGCGCGCAACTCGTCGTCCGTCGCGGCCGGTTTCGCGATCAGCAGGTTGTCGCGCACGGTGTCGTGGAAGACGTGATGATCTTGGGTGATCAGTACGACGTGTTCGCGGAGTTGGTCGGGCGGCAGGTCCGCAACCGGCGTACCGCCAATCGTCACCGACCCGGTGTGCGGACGGTCGAGACCGGCGAGCAGCCGCGCGAGAGTCGACTTCCCAGCTCCCGACGTACCGACGATGGCCAGGCGTTCACCGGGCTGCACCACGAGGTCGATTCCGTGCAGTACGTCGCGAGCGCCCGTGTAGCTGTAGTGCGCGTTGTCGACCCGGATCCGGTCGCCGTCGGCGTACTGCACCGCGGCCGGCTCGGACTCCGCCGTCGGGACATCCGCCAGGCCTTCGACGCGGGCGTACGACGCGCCTGCGCCTTGTAGTTGCTCGATCCACAGCATCAACGTGTCGAGTGGGCCGACCAACTGGCGAAGGTACACCGTCGCAGTCACCACGACCCCGAGGCTGACCAGATCGTTGGCGTACAGGGCGCCGCCGATCAGCAGAACTCCCACCACCGGGAGCGCCAGCGACACCTCTGCCCACGGAAACAGAACCGTCCGCAACCACAGCGCGTTCAGACGCGCGGACCGAGCTCGCGAGACGGCGGTCTCTGTGACCTCGGACCGGCGGCGTTCCAGTCCGAGAAGTTCGACCGTACGGGCGCCTTTCGCCGTGCTGACGACGACGTCGGCCAGGTCCGCTGCGGTTGCCGCAACCGTCAGGTAGGCGAGCCGCGCGCGACGTACGTACCAGCGCACCGCCGCTCCCACGCCGAGGAATGCTACAAGTCCGCACAGCCCGAGCCGCAGATCTAGGACGAGCACAGCGACGATGAGGAAGAGAGCGTGGACGATCGCCACGAGAACCTCAGGCACGGCCGATCGCAAGGTGAAGGCGACCACGGAGGCATCCGTGCTTCCGCGAGCGATCAGGTCGCCGGTCGGAAGCTGGTCGGCGACGCGTGGAGGCAGCGCCAGAGTTCGCGTCAGGAATCGTTCCCGAACACGGGCCGCAGTACGCTCGCCGAACCGGTACCCGATCTTGAGCGCCCACCACGCCAGCACCGTCTGCACGACGGTGAACAGCAGCGCGCCGAACGCGAGGCGGTCGACCTTGCTGAGCACGTCACCGGAGCCCGATTGGATCGTGTCGATGATGCGGCCGAGCAACCAGGGACCGATCAAACCTGCCGCGGAGGCAAGGCCGTTGACCAGGACGAGCCCAACTACGGTACGTCGTTCCGCGCGGAGGTCACGTAGCGCCGCGGCGCGGACTTCGGCGGGGCCGGCGACCGGCAGTTGGGTGTTCATCGGCCGTCCTGGGCACGCGACACGAGGTCGCAATAGTACGAATCGGTGCGCAGAAGTTCCGCGTGTGTCCCGACAGCGGACGCCTTGCCGTCGACCAGTACGACGACCTCGTCGGCGCGGTCCAGCACGAGTGGCGACGACGTCGTGATCACCGTCGTCGTGTCGCGCCGCGCATCGCGGATCCTGTCGATCATGGCCGCTTCGGTGTTCGCGTCGACCGCGGAGGTCGGTTCGATGGCGAGCAGGACGTCGGGTGCGGCGTAGACACCGCGCGCGAGCCGGATCCGCTGCCGTTGCCCACCGGACAGATCACTCCCGCCGGCGGCGACCGTCGCGTCCAGACCCCCGGGCAGCGCCTCCACGATGTCCTCGGCCACGGCGACTCGGACGGCCGCGCGTATCCGGTTGTCGTCTGGCTCGAGACGGCCCGCGACAACGTCCCGAACCGTGCCGGCGAACACCTCGGCATCGTTGTCGGCGACAACCAACCGGCGCCGGAAGTCCTCGCGAGCGACGTCATCGATCGGCACGCCTGCCCAGGTCGCACTTCTGTTGGCCCCGGTGTTCAGCTGGCCCAGCCGCTCGATCACCGTCCTCGTCTCCGAGGGCCGGGCCGCGACCAGGGCCGTCAACAGGCCGGGGCGAACGATCACGCCCGAGTCAGGATCGGCCAACGGTCCGCAGCCGCTCGGGGCGATCCGGTCGTGGCGACGGGCGAGCGCCGACCGCCCCGCTCCCGATCGTGTCACCCGCGGTGGCAGGTTGAGGAGGTCGATGATTCGTTGCCCGGCCACGCGAGCGCGGGCGATGTCGCCACCGCCCTCGATGAACGCGGACACGGGAACAACAAGCACGGCGACGTACCCGTAGACCGCGACGACATCACCGATCGTGATGGATCCGGTGGCAGCCATCCGTGCCGACAACCACACGACTGCGGCCAGGAACAGCGCAGGCAAACCGGTCGACAACGCGCCGACCCAGCTCGCGGGTCCGGCGACGCGGTAGCCGTGTCCGACCAGCCCCTGCGACTGCTGGTCGTACCGCTCGGCGACGAACGCCTTCCCACCAAGGCCGTTGAGCACACGAAGCCCGGCCAGCACGTCGACAAGGCGGGTCGTCAACCGTCCCTGGTGCACGCGGTACTCGCCGCCGGTACGCTCGATGCGCTGCAGGAACGGTCCGACTGCGACAGCAAGCAGCGGTACGCCGGCGAGCACCACCGCGGCGAGGAGCGGCGAAGTCGTGAACAGTACGACGGCAACTGCGGCGTACGCGACAACTGCACCGACGCCAGGACCGGCGACGGTGAGCGCCATCGCGACTGTGTACACGTCGGCGATGCCGACCGTCACAACCTCTCCCGTGCTGACGCGCCCGGGCAAGGAGGCACCCAGGCGGGAGGTGTGTTCGACCGTGGCTCGGACGGCGCGGAACGATGCGTCCATGCGGACCTTGGTCATCGTTCGGTGCCGGGCGATACCTAGCAGTGCGTTCAGGACAGTGACGGCCAGTAGTACGAGTGCCCACCTGATCAGGGCATCTGTGTTGCCGGCCACCAGTCCCTTATCCACCGCGCGGGACAGAACCCAGGGCGGCACGGCCAGGCCAAGCATCCAGCAGGTGCCGAGCACTCCGCCCAGCGCGATCCGTCGTGATTGCGACCGCGCGAGCCAGAAGAGGAAGCGGAACGGTCCGGCCAGATCGTTGGCGGTTGCCGGGTTCCCCGTCTCGCTCGTCCGGTCCAGCCATTCGCGGACGCGCGCCGTACGTCGCCGTCCGCCGTCGCGCGTCATCGCATCACCCTACAGGGCTTTGTGATCACCTTCACAAGGAGGCTTTGCGGACGAGCACGTGGTACGACGATTGGTACGACGATTGTTCGAGGTCGTGCAATCTGTCGCCGCCGTGACCGCGGGGGAGTAGGGCACCTGCCCGAGAAATGGTGATGCGGCGCTTGGTCGTTTGCGAATACGGTCAGCGTTGTGTCTGATTCCGAGGTTGTTGGCCAGAATCGCGAGTACTGGGAACGGCTCGCGCCGCACCGTCACGGTGAACCGGTCGAGTTCTTCCTGGAGGACGGCAGCGCGCTGACGGACGACGAGCTTGCCGCTGTCGGAGATGTGCAGGGCCGCCGCGTCTTGCAGCTGGCGTGTTCGGTCGGCGATGAGGCGTTGACGTTCGCGCAACGCGGCGCAGATGTCACCGCTGTGGATATTGCGCCGTCGCACCTTGCCACCGGCCGAGCGAAGGCTGAAAAGCTGGGCCTCGACGTCACGTTCGTCCTGCAGGACATGATGACGCTGGATTCGGCGATCACCGGTTTCGACGTGATCTACATTTCGTGGGGCGGCCTGTGTTGGGTGCCCGACCTCACCAAGTGGACGCGATTGGTTGCCGATCGACTGAACCCGGGCGGTGTCCTGGTGATCAGCGAACACCACCCGCTGTGGGAGATCCTGACGGTACGCGGAGACAATACGTTGTCCGTCAGCGGCGACTATTTCGGTGTCGCCCGCGACGGCTACGCCGACCCGCTGAAAGCTCCCGAAATCACCCGAACGATCGGTACGCCGGATATTCCGCACCGCAGTTTCGTTTGGAGCATCGGCAGCGTCGTCACCGCAGTCCTCACCGCCGGACTGACCCTGCGTTCTCTCCAGGAAGCTCCCGTACAAGAAATGTATCCGGGCCTGGGGGAGCAGGCGATGAGCATTCCTGCCACATACCTTCTGACCGCGAGTGTTGGTCAACGGGTGGAATAGCGGGCAATCACGTCCAAGCAGCGCCGGAATTGCACCGGCGAAGCAGGGTTCTTCCAGCCGAGCTTTTCGAGCGCCCAGTCGATGGCGAAGGCCGGTGTCCAGCCGGCCTCAGCCGATTCGGGATCGGCGATCCGCGCGTACCCACGACGTACCAGATCTAGTCGGTCGTTGAGCGGCTCGGCGGCATCGACTTCCCATTGGGCGAAGTCGTACGCCGGCGACGTACGGCCGGCGAACTCCCAGTCGATGATGCCGGCGACCGTCCCGTCATGGATCAGGAGGTTCTTCGGGCAGAAGTCGCCGTGGACGAGCGACTCCGGGGGAGTCGCGCGGGTTTGGAGCTCCTGGCGCAGGAAGTCCGCGCCGCGCTCGACGACCGCGGCCGCCGCCGGGCTGATCGTGTCCCTGACAATGCTTGCGACCCGGTTGACTTCGTGTTCTTCGGGCAACTGCAGTTCGTGCTGCAAGCCTCGCCGGTCGTCCGGGGTCACGCTGTGCACCCGGGCCAAGATCTCACCGGCCTCCATGACCAGCTGCTCGAGCTCAGCGGCAGACAGTTCGCCGATGACGTCTTCGAGTGAACGGCCCGGCAGGAACTGCTGGATCGAGAAGGACAGCAGTTCGCCGTCGTGATCCACGTGCTCGACGCCGAGCACCTCTGCTGTCGGTACGCCGACGGCACGCGCCTGCTCCATGAGGTACGCCTCGTCGACGAACCACGGCGTACCCTGACGCGCGATCCGGACAACCACAGCAGCATCACCGGCAAGCTCAACGCGGTACGTCTCATTCATCCCACCACCGGCAAGAGGAACAAGACATTCAACGTCGCGACCACAGACCGACCGCACCACCGAGTCAATGATCGACCGAGGCGTTGTCACCATCACCCAAGTCTCACCCACCGATCCGCTAGCGGCACCTGCATTTCCAGCCAGCGCCGGACACCCACATCCTGGGCACAAGAGAGGCACTAGTTGACATAATGTCCCTTATCGGCGGTTAATCCACGGGAGTTGCACGCTGTCCATCGCCGCTGAACCTCGCAGGCGTGCGTTGAGCTAAGCGAAGAAGTTGTCGAAGGCTTCCTGGTCCTCGGGCCGGAACCAGACTTCACTCAGTTGCCCGTCCCGCACGCGAGCGACGACGAACTGCAGTCCCTCGTAAGACCGGCCGCCGCGTCGCATCCGCTGAATCATCACCCCCGCTGCGTGATCGTCACTGCCGAGGTCGTCCAGTACGACGATCTCGGGCGGCGCGTCGAGCAGCGAGAGTTCGTGCTGGAACGCGGCGGCTACTCCTTCCCGGCCGACGTGGTCGCCGGCCACCGGGTTGCGACCGGGGACGTGCATCACGACGTCTTCGGTGTGCAGGGCAAGGAATTCGGGGAAATCGCCCGCGAGCAGCGCCTCGTCGACCTTGCGCATCAGCAGCGCGTTCGGGTGTTGCATCTCCATCGCCTCCAAAGCTTTTCGACTTGAACCGAGGCTACGAATCGCCCCTGGGGCACTGAAATCCCCAGTTTTGGGGATGGCCGGTAGGACTTATCCTGACGAGATGGGGATGGAGGTGCTGGAGAGTCGCGCGTGGAACATCGCCCATGCCGGGCATGGTCTCGACACGACCTTCCGGCGGTTCGACGAGTTGCTGCGCCCGCACGTGCCGTACGCGATCGCGTCGTGGTCGACCCATGACCCGGCTACGGCTCTGTTCACCTCGTGCACGATGACCGGTGTCGAGAAGAACCCCGAAGGCGAGGCGGCGCTGTTCCGCTGCGAGTTCACCGCGGGTGAGCCGGCGAGTTACCGGTCCCTGATCGGGGGTCATGCGTCGGCGGCGATCCTGAGCGATGTGACGGACGGTGAACTCGACCGCGCGTCTCGCTACCGCACGATCTTCGGGCCGGTCGGGTTCACGGATGAACTGCGTGCTGTGCTCTGGTCCAGTGGTACGGCGTGGGGCAGTGCGACGCTGTTGCGGTTCGGTGGCCGGTTCAGCGATCGGGATGTCGAAGCGGTCAGCACGATCGCCCGGCACGCCGCCGATGGGATCCGGCTTGCGCTGCTGCGCGGTGCAGCGATACGACCTGAGGCGGTGACCGAGCCGCCCGGCATCTTCACGGTGGACCCGGCTGGACGTGTCACCGCCGTGACCTTGCCTGCGGAGCACTGGCTCGGCACCGGCAAGGCCGAGCTCGTCACAGCGGTCATGGCCGCTGCTGCCGCTATCAGGAACCAGCCGGACTGGGCCGGCGCACGCAGCCGACTCATGCTCAGAGACGGCGTAGTCCTAACGATCCACGCGGCCGCTGTGAGCCAACGCGACAACGCGACCGCTGTGGGCCGCGGCGACGACCCGGTTGACGTGAGCCAGGGAGACGAGTCCGTTGCTGTGATTGTGGAACGGTCACGGCCGGCTGAGGTCAGCGCGATGCTCGTCGACGCCTATGGGCTCACGGCGCGGCAGCGCGATGTCCTCGGGCAGATCCTGCTTGGCCGCTCGATGACGCAGTTGGCGCACTCGCTCGGGATCTCAGAGCACACCGCCCAGGATCACCGCAAAGCGATCTACCAACGCGTGGGCGTCGCCAGCAGGTCCGAGCTCGCGGCGCTGCTGCAGTTCGAGCAGTACGACCCCAGGGTGTGGTCCGACGTACCGCCAAGTCCGTATGGCGGGTTCCTCGAGTAGAACCACCCGAGCTGCCCGGGCACGCCGCGATCAGGGCGCGGGCGGCTACTCCCGGCTCATCAATTCCCGTTCCTGCCAGTTGAAGAACGGGAGTGGATGGGCTCGTTCGGGGGGTGCGCCGACGTGGCGGGGGCGGTGAACAGGCTATTCCCCCTCCACCCACACCACTTCCTGTGCAATGCCCGCCTCGAAAAGATGGGGTTGTCGGATTCTGGGGGGCGGGTTCGTGGAGAGGGCAAGCGGACCGGAGAAGGTCCCAGACTCGAGGAGATCCATGATGAATCAGGGCAAGCGAGTAACCAGGCCGTTCCGATTCGGGGTTGTTGCGCCGATTCGTACTGACCTGCCGACGTGGCGGGACCGTGTGCGGCGGATCGCCGACAGCGGTTATTCGACGTTGTTGATGCCCGACGTTCCTACGTGGCAGCCGGCACTTGGTCCCACGCTGGCGACCGTGGCCGCGCTGACTGACCTGCGGGTTGGCTCGTGGGTCTATGCCGCCGCGCTGCGCGAACCGTGGAGCACGGCATGGGAGGCTCACTCACTGTCAGTACTCACGGAAGGCCGCTTCGAAATGGGTATTGGCGCCGGCCGGCCCGGGATCGAGGTCGAGTTGGGGCTGCCTGCCGTCTCCCCCGCTGAGCGTCGCGCCAGGATGCGCGAGACCGTGGCCGCCCTGCGTACGTTTGACGGTCCCGATCTGCACACGCCGGTTGTCATGGCGGTGAGCGGACCGAAGTCGCAGGCGCTGGCGCTCGAAGTTGCGGACGCGGTCACGTTCGTACTCTCACCGGAAGACGATCGGGCCGAAACCACGAGGCGGGTCAGCGACTTTGCGGGCGGCCGGGACATCGAACTCGTCCAGCACGTTTCCGCTGTCGGCGACGGTGTCGCTGCGTTCATGGCGCCGCCCACCCTCGACACCGCGGCGCTTCGCGCGGCCGACTCGCTCCTGATCCTTCCGAGTGACCCCGCGGCTGCCGCCGAAGAAATCCAACGACGCCGCGAGGAGATCGGCTTCTCCAATTTCGTCATCGGCGCCGACTTCGCCGACACCCTCGCGCCGGTCGTGGCCAAGCTCGCCGGACGGTAGGCGCCGTACGGCGCGGGCTCAACGCGGCATGCGAGTGCGTTCGCGCTTAGGGTGCCACCATGGTCGCCCAGATTCCGATCTCGGTCGCTGCACTTGTGCGCGACGGTCTTGTGCTCCTCGTGCATCGGCACCCGTCGCGTCGGTGGTACCCGGACTGCTGGGACCTCGTCGGCGGGCATGTCGAGGCGGGCGAGTTGCCTCACCAAGCCGTCAGCCGGGAATGCCTCGAAGAACTCGGCGTACACGTCCACGACCCAGTACCGATCCTGCTGACGATCAGTGACCCCACCCTCGACATGCACGGATTCCTCGTCACGCGCTGGCATGGGGAACCGGTCAACGCCGCACCGGACGAGCACGACGATCTCCGCTGGTTCCGGCCCAGCGATCTCACAGACCTGAAACTGGGCCCGATCAGCCTGCCGAGCATCCTGAACGCCCTGCAGATGGCAACCGATTAAGGCAGCGCCTCCGTGTAGAGATCGACTTCTCAAGGCTCGGCGCGGGCTCGGAACGTACGGCGGTACGCCATCGGCGAGGTTCTGATGTGTTTGGCGAAGTGCTGGCGCATCGCGATCGACGTACCGAAGCCGCATTGGCGGGAGATTTCCTCGACGGACAGGTCGGTGGTTTCCAGCAGTTCCTGTGCGTGGTGCACTCGTTGCCGCAGCAACCATTGCAGCGGTGTAGTGCCGGTCTGTTCGCGGAATCTCCGGTTGAGCGTGCGCGGGCTCGTTCCGGCGTACGACGCGATGTCCGGCAACGTCACCTGCTCCCCCAGTTGTTCTCGTAGCCACCGCATGGTCGGCTCGAGTGATCCGTGGTCATCACCGGGGTCCGGGTGTGCGATGTACGGCGCTTGACCGCCGTCGCGTTGTGGTGGCACGACCATGTGCCTCGCGACATCGGCGGCGACCGCGGATCCGAAGTCCTGGCGGATCATGTGCAGGCACATGTCGATGCCACTGGCCGCGCCGGCTGATGTGAGTACGTCGCCGTGGTCGATGTAGAGCACGTCGGTGTCAACCACCACCTGCGGATACCGCTCCGCAAGCAGGTCCGCGCGTGACCAGTGCGTCGCCACCCGCCGGCCGTCCAGCAACCCGGACGCCGCCATCACACGAGCACCGCCGGCGCTGATCGAGGCGATCCGGATGCCACGACGGTGTGCCTCTCGCAGCAGATCGAGCGCTTCGGCCAGCGGCTCCCGGCCGGCGGGTACGCCGATGACGACGATGGTGTCGGCGTGGATCGCGTCGGCCAACGGGTACGGCGGGGTGAGCCGGTACATCTCGACTCCCCCGACGCCGGCGACCAACAAGTCCCGTCCATCGCCACAGACCCGCACGTCGTAGAGCCGCGGACCGAACATCTCCCCCGGCTCCTTCTGCACCGAGTGCGCCGTACTGAACACCTGGAGCGGCATCGCCAGGTCGAAACTGTGGATCCCGTCGACGACGAGAACTGCCACCGGATGCATGGCGACAATCTATCGGAGATAGGCATTCTTGCCACTGTCTCCGGGCGTCGATCCCTCCGACGATGAACTACATGCTGCTCGCGATCCTCATCACGGCCGGATCCCTCGGTCTGCTCGTTGCGATGGGCCGACTCACCAACGACCTCCTCGGCAACCAGGCCGACCGCTGGGCAAAGTCCCTCGCGAACGACCGCGATGTGGCCGGGCCTCAGAGGCGTTGCGGGCGATAGATGTGTACGACGATGCCGCTGGGGAACGGCGTTGCCTCGACCAGATCCAGGTGTCGCGACTCCGGCAACTGGTCGAAGAGAGCCTGCCCTTGGCCCAGGACCATCGGCTGGATCAGGAGCCGGTACTCGTCGATCAGGTCCGCCGCGGCCAGCGCCCCGGCGAGGCCGGCTCCGCCCCAGACGATGACGTCAGCGCCGGGTTCGGCCTTGATGGCGGCGATCTCGGGCGCGAGGTCTCCGCGGGCGACGCGGGTCACCGGCCACGTGGCCTCGGCGTCGCTGAGCGTCTTGGAGAACACGACCTTGGGGATGTCGTTCATCGGCGCGGCGTACGCGTCGTCGGACTGCTGCCAGAACGGCGCCATCTCCTGGTACGAGACGCGACCCATCAGGTGGGCGCCGGCCTTACTGATCTGTTCGAGCTTCCACTGCTTCACGTCAGGGTCGGCGATCGCGACGCCAGGGTGCTCGCGGTCGCTGGCGACGTACCCGTCCAGCGACATGGACATGTACAGCACGACGTTACGCATGACTACCTCTCGTTCCTTGAATGGTTTCGTTGAGCAGCCTGCCGAACCCGCCGACGGCGACCGATGCCCCAGCACTGTCGAGGACGGATCTGAGCAGGACCTGGTTGGCCTCCAGAACGACACGTCCGATGCTGTTCTCCAACGCCTGGACGGCTCGAGCCGCCCGGAAGCCGTTGCCGCCGATGACCACGGCCTCGGCACGCGGGCTGACCTGGTTGGAGATCCAGTCGACGACTGAGGCCGGCTCGATCCGGTCGGGGTCGTTCGGAAGGTCCGCAATCAGAGCCTCGACGACCTCGAAGCCCTGACTGCGGAAGTACTCGGTGCCGAGCTCGTTGAGTTCGGACCCGAACCAGGGCGGGTGAATGAGACTGACACGCTGGACGTCGTACGCCGTCAATGCCGTCACCGTCGACCCGGAGGTAGCGAACGCGGGCAGGCTCCACCGCTCACCGAGCCGCTGCACCAGCGCCGATTCTGCGTCGTACCCGATGGCGTAGCCCGAGCTCGTCGATGCGAGGACCAGTACGTCGAGTGCGGCAATTGGCAGCCGCGATACCGCCTCATCGAGGACGGCCGGGGCGGTCCGCGCTGCCAAGTCGGCCAAGGACGTCGGCGGTTCACCCGTCCTCGAGACGTGGACGCTGACGTGCGTCGCAGCCATGCACCGCATCTCGGCGCGCGTACCCTCCGCGGCGTGCGGGGTGAGCACACCCACCGTGATGACGTTGCCGGGCTTCATAGCTCCGAGCCTCGCAGCGTGAGCCGGCAGCATCAACGACGATCTGCTCCACGCAACGTGTAGCGTCGATTCATGATGCCGGAGGTCGAGCTGCGTGAAGTGCGCCTGTTTCTGGTACTTGCTGAGGAGTTGCACTTCGGACGCACCGCCGAGCGGCTCGGCCTGACGACCTCGCGGGTTTCCCAGACCCTGCAGGCCCTTGAGCGCAAGCTCGGCGGTTCCCCGCTGTTCCGCCGTACCAGTCGCGTCGTCGAGCTCACCGAGGCCGGACGCGAGTTGTACGGCGAGCTGGATCCGGCGGTTGCCGGCCTGGACCGGGTGCTGCGCAAAGCCCGAGCTCGCGGCCGAGGACCGGGCGTGGTGCGGGTCGGTCTGCTGAATGCCGTTTCCGGGGTGGACGTCTTGAGCCGAGCGATCGAACGGTACGAGGCGGTCTACGCGGGCGCCAAGGTGCAGCTGACCACCACGCCGTTCGATGACCGCCTCGGTCCGCTGCGTCGGCGCGAGGTCGACCTCGTTGTCACGCGACTCCCCCTCGACCAACCCGACATCGCCGTCGGTCCGGTGCTGAGCACCGCAGACGAGCGCGTCGTCATGGTCGGCAGAACCCACCCGCTCGCCGGCCGCAGCGACCTGTCCACTGAGGATCTCATCGGTCATGACGTCCGGCGACCCCACGGCGTACCCCTCGAACTGGTCGAGGCGACCTGTCCGGCAAGAGCACCATCAGGCCGACGCATCCGGTTCGTCGACGCGCCTGTCGACGACAACGCCGAACTCCTCTACCTCCTGGCGCGGGGTCAACTCATCCATCCGACCGTCGCGCCGTTCGCACAGCATTTCCAGCACCCCGACGTGGTCACCATCCCGCTCCGCGACCTGCCGCCGTCCGCCTGCGCGTTGGCAGGGCTGAGGGACGACGCCGCCCGGGCCCGCGACGCGTTCAGCAGAGTCGTCGAAGTGGTCCTCGAGGCGACCTGACTCAACCGATGCCACAGCCGTCGACGTACGACGGCTACCCATCAGAGGACGGGCTGCTCGCGGCTGCGGTAGGTGAGGAGGCCTTCTACTCCGCGGAGGAAGGTTTCGCAGACGGGCTTCGGGTCGGTGAGGCAGCCGGCGGCCATGGCGCCGTCGCGGAGCATGACGAAGTGCCGGGCTGCGGGTTCGGGGTCGATCTTCGCGAGGTCGGTGAAGAGTTCGGTCATCGTGGACAGGAACCACTCGCGGTGCTTGACGACCGCCTGGTGGACGGCGAACGCCGGGTCCGGGTACTCCGCAGCGGCGTTGAGGAAGGCGCACCCGCGGAAGCCGGGGCTCTGGATGTCGTCGGCGATCGACCGGCTGACGGCTCGAATGATGTCGTCCGGGCTCGCGTCCTGCGCCCGTGCGGCGGTCACCTGCGCGCGGATCGCCTCGTCGGCCTCCGTCAGATACGCGACGATCAGGTCGTCCTTGCTCGGGAAATGCCGGTACAGCGTTGCGCGTGTCACCTGCGCCTCGGCGATGACGCGGTCGACGCCCACAGCGCGAATGCCTTCGACGTAGAACAGCCCCGTCGCCGTGTTGAGCAGTCGCCTCCGTGCTTCCGACATACCGCCTCCCCTTCTCGTGACCTGCTGACTCGAGGCTAGCAGATAGAACGATCGGTCTTGACAACGGGAGACAGCGTGCGGCAGGCTCCAGGTGTACCGATCGTTCTATCTACTTCGATGAGAGGCAACTGGTGTCCAGTTCATATGCAGCCGCCACCGGCACGGTGAGCGCCGCCGACAGTACGAAGACGCTGCGCACCCTGTACTACGTCCGCTTCGGGTTCGCGATCGTCTGGGCCGTCCTGACGATGGCGATCGCCAAGAAGATCAATCCGGGAGCAACCGCTCTCCTGGTGATCTATCCGCTGTTCGATGTCGCGGCGGCGGTGGTCGACTTCCGTTCCTCGGGTACGTCGCGACCGAAGGCGCCGCTCTACGTCAACATGGCGTTGAGCCTGCTCTCCGCAATCGGCTTGGGTATCGCGGCCGCGTCCGGGATCCCGAGCGTGCTGCGGGTGTGGGGTGCGTGGGCGATCACCGCGGGCATCGTCCAGCTGATCGTCGCGATCCTGCGCTATCGGCTCGGTGGTCAGTGGGCGATGATTCTCAGCGGCGGCATCTCGGTCCTCGCCGGCAGCAGCTTCATCGTGATGGCCGGTGGGCCGAAGCCTTCGCTCACGAGCATCGCCGGGTACGCGATCCTGGGCGGCATCTTCTTCCTGATCTCCGCGATCCGCCTCCAGCGCCTCGCCGCGAAGGCGAACTGACATGACGGAGACGCTCTTCGACGTCGTGATCATCGGCGCCGGACCGGTCGGTGAGAACGTCGCCGACCGCGTGGTGCAAGGCGGCCTGACCGCGGCGATCGTCGAACACGAACTAATCGGCGGCGAGTGCTCGTACTGGGCCTGCATGCCGACCAAGGCCCTGCTCCGCGACGCCGCAGCAGTACGCGCCGCTCGCGCACTCCCAGCCGCCGGCCAGACCGTCAACGGCAACCTGGACCCGGCTGCGGTGCTCGCTCGGCGCGACCGATTCGCCTCCAACTGGAGCGATTCCGGCCAGGTCGAGTGGCTGAACCACGCCGGGATCAACCTGGTCCGCGGACACGGCCGCATCACCGGGACCCGTACCGTCACCGTCACCAGAACCGACGGTACGACGACCACCGTGCAAGCACGCCACGCGGTCGTGATCGCCACCGGCAGCAGCGCTTACATCCCACCGGTCCGCGGGCTGGCGGACGTGGCACCGTGGACGAGCCGCGAGGCAGCCGCCGTGCAGAACATGCCGGCGAGGTTGGCCATCATCGGCGGCGGGGTCGTCGGCTCGGAGATGGCCACTGCATTCGCTGCTCTCGGCTCGCAGGTGACGCTCGTTTCGCAGAGCCGACTGCTGCCTGGGGTAGAGCCGTTCGCCAGTGAGCATGTGGCGGCCGCTCTGCGTACGGCGGGTGTGTCGCTTCATCTGAACGTCGAGGTTGCTGAGGCTCGTCGGGACTCCGGCGAGGTGTATCTGACCCTCTCCGACGGCGCGACGGTCGAAGCTGATGAGGTTCTCGTCGCGACCGGACGGACGCCCAACACGAAGGACCTCGGCTTGGATCATGTCGGCCTCACGCCGGGAGACTGGCTGCGTGTCGACGACACACTCGCTGTTGTCGACGATGCCGGCGTACCCGTCGGTGATGGTTGGCTGTACGCCGCTGGCGACGTGAACAAACGTGTTCTCCTGACTCATCACGGCAAGTACCAAGGTCGGGCGCTGGGCGACGCGATCGCCGTACGAGCTCGTGGCGAGGAGCCCGACCTGAGTCCGTGGGGACGCCACGCGGTCACGGCCGACGAACGCGCCGCCACCCAGGTGATGTTCACCGATCCCGAGGTCGCCGCTGTCGGACTGACCGCCGAAGCCGCCGCCGGCAAGAACATCCGGATCGTCGACTACGACCTCGGAGCAGTGTCGGGTGCCGCGCTGCACGCCGACGGGTACCGCGGACAGGCGCGGATGATTGTCGATGCCGACCGCAACGTTCTGATCGGATTCACGGTCGTCGGTCCCGATGTCGCCGAACTGCTGCATGCGCCGACCA
This sequence comes from Kribbella sp. NPDC055110, assembly GCF_053607525.1. Taxonomy (NCBI): domain Bacteria; kingdom Bacillati; phylum Actinomycetota; class Actinomycetes; order Propionibacteriales; family Kribbellaceae; genus Kribbella; species Kribbella sp. NPDC055110. The sequence continues at coordinate 646,229 of NZ_JBSGTS010000001.1, read as the reverse complement.
TCGCGATCGCCGGTGAAGTTCCGCTGCATCGCCTCTGGCACGCGGTCCCGGCGTACCCGACCATCAGCGAGATCTGGCTCCGCCTGCTCGAAACCGACCGCCCGCGGTGGGATCCGGTGGCATGACAGACTCGGGGCGTGCGGATCAGTCAGGCTGATGCAGATGATGTTGCGGGACTCGCGCGGTTGCTGTGGATGGACACCAATGACGAGGATCTGGTGGGGCGGTCGGTCGACGCATTCGCAGTGGAGCTCGGGCAGTGGTGGGCGGCTCGTGAGGACCTGCACGTGGCGTACGTCGCGCGACTCGATGGGCCGGAGCTCGTCGGCATGGCGTGGGTTGCGCTCGTTCCGCGCGTCCCGAGACCTGGGGCGGCGAGGCGGATGTCCGGAGACATTCAGAGCGTCTTCGTCACGCCGGACGCGCGAGGTCGAGGCATCGGGTCGGCGCTCGTGAAGGCTGCTTCGGAGCACGCGATGACCGCCGGCGCGCTGCACGTAACAGTCCACTCCGGCCGCAAGGCAGTCCCGGTGTACGAACGCCTCGGCTTCGAGTCGTCCCGCCAACTCCTCCAACGCCACCGCGACTAGGCCCACATCCCACCTTTCCGGAACATTTTCGCCACCTGGCGCCAAAAAAGTTCCGGAAAGCGTGGAGAAGTCGTTGGTGCGGGTGGAAGGTCGTCGTCGAGTGACCTAGGCGGCCGTGACGCCGTGGTTGGTGAGGAGGGTGTGGAGGGTGGGGTGGCCTTGGGTGAAGGTCCACTGTTCGGCTTGGAGGCCGGCGGTGCGGGCTCCGGTGATGTTCTTGGGGGTGTCGTCGATGAAGAGGATCGACGACGCGTCGGCGCCGATGCGGTCCGCGGCGCGGGTGAAGAAGGCTGGGTCGGGTTTCGCGACGCCGAGGTCGTACGAGTAGCAGCTGACGTCGAACAGGTCGTCGTACCCGAGGACCTCGCGCATGTGCGCGCCGCGGTAGCACTCCTGGTTGGTGCCGAGGTGTACGCCGTACCCGTTCCGCTTCAGGGTCCGCACGATGTCGAGTGACTCCTCGATCAGCACGATGTTCTTCCACACCGCGTCGTACACCTCGGTCGCCGGTGTGCGCACGCCGTACCTCTCCAGCGACGCCGCGAGCAGGGGCAGGTAGTCGCCACGCCCGGCGAGCATCGGCAGCTCGTCGGACCAGGTCTCGTGGAGGAAGTCCTTGGCCCGGTCGCCGAGGTACGGCTCCATGGCGGCGTACCAACCACCAGGAAGATCCTGTAGTACGCCGTCAGCGTCGAACAGCACGTGCCGGATCGGGTCGCCCATGGACCAGATCATGCCCTGGCTGCTCGTCCACGCCCACCGGGATTTCCTCGACGCCGGTGGGCTCCTCGGTCTTCTGGGGCACGCCGAACCCTGTGCCGAACACTGCCGCGCGGTACTCCTCCGGGACGCGGCACATGATCAGGACGGGTCCTGGAGGATGCCGAGGACGTTGCCGTCGGGATCGGTGAGGGTGGCGACGAGCCGCCCGCCGCCGACGTCCTTCGGTGCGGCCTTGAGGACGCCGCCGGCCTCGGTGACCTCCTTGATCTTGGCCTCGATGTCGGCCACGTGCCAGTAGGCGATCGGGGAGGTCATGTCGCTGTTCGGGACCAGTCCGATCTGCTGGCCTTCGGCCTCGAACCCGACGTAGTACGGGGAGTCGGCCATCGGTTCGACACCGAGCAGAGCGGCGTACACCGGCTTGGCCTTCTCGAGGTCGGTCACGGGGTGCAGGATCGTGTTGACGCCTTGCGTGCCAGTCATTTCGTCTCCAATTTCCGGGGCGACTGCCCCTGACGTTCTGTGACTCTCACGCTATTCCGGACCCACCAAGGGGTGCTTCTCGATTCCTGATCAGTTGCGGCAGCGTTCGCCGCTGCGCAGGTTTCCGGTCCGTAGCGTGACGCTGGCGTACCTGCGGCACGCGCTGGGGATCGACGACACCGCCTGGAAGCGCGCGGACGTCGAGTCCAAGTAGCGGTCAGGCGACGTACTCTGCGAGGTGTTTGCCGGTCAGCGTCTTCGGCTTCTTGATGAGCTCGGCCGGGGTGCCTTCGAAGACCACCTTGCCGCCGTCGTGGCCGGCGCCGGGGCCGAGGTCGATGATCCAGTCGGCGTGGGCCATCACGGCTTGGTGGTGCTCGATGACGATGACCGACTTGCCGGAATCGACCAGGCGATCGAGCAGACCGAGGAGCTGTTCGACGTCGGCCAGGTGCAGGCCGGTGGTCGGCTCGTCGAGGACGAGGATGCCGCCCTTCTCCCCCATGTGCGTCGCCAGCTTCAACCGCTGCCGCTCACCGCCGGACAGGGTCGTCAACGGCTGCCCGAGCGACAGGTACCCGAGCCCGACATCGGCGAGCCGCTCCAGGATCTTCTCCGCGGCCGGCGTCCGTGCGTCACCCTCGGCGAAGTACGTCAGCGCCTCCGACACCGGCATCGCGAGCACCTCGGCGATGTTCTTCCCGCCGAACGTGTACTCCAGCACAGCCGCCTGGAAGCGACGACCTTCACACTCCTCGCACGGCGCCTCGACGGTCGCCATCACACCGAGCTCGGTGTAGATCACGCCCGCGCCCTTGCACGCCGGGCAGGCACCCTCGGAGTTCGCGCTGAACAGCGCCGGCTTCACGCCGTTCTCCTTCGCGAACGCCTTCCGGATCGGATCCAGCAGCCCCGTGTACGTCGCCGGATTGCTCCGCCGCGACCCACGAATCGCGCCCTGGTCGATCGCCACAACGCCCTCGCGATCGGCGATCGACCCGTGGATCAGCGAACTCTTCCCGGACCCGGCGACCCCGGTCACGACCACCAGAACACCGAGCGGTACGTCGACATCCACGTCCTGCAGGTTGTTCGTCGAGGCGCCGCGGACCTCCAGCGCGCCCGAGCCGGAGCGCACCGACGACTTGACCGAGGCCTTGTCGTCCAGGTGCCGCCCGGTCAGCGTCCCGCTGGTACGCAGCTTGTCGAGCGTGCCCTCGAACACCACCTCGCCACCACCGGATCCCGCGCCGGGACCGAGATCGATCACGTGGTCGGCGATCGCGATCGTCTCCGGTTTGTGCTCCACGACGAGGACGGTGTTGCCCTTGTCCCGCAGCTGCAGCAGCAACTCGTTCATCCGCTGGATGTCGTGCGGGTGCAGACCGATGGTCGGCTCGTCGAACACGTACGTCACGTCGGTCAGCGACGACCCGAGGTGGCGGATCATCTTCGTCCGCTGCGCCTCGCCGCCGGACAGCGTGCCGGCCGGCCGCTCCAGCGACAGGTAGCCGAGCCCGATGTCGACGAACGAGTCGAGCGCGGCGCCCAGCGCCTTCACCAGCGGCGCGACCGACGGCTCCTTCAGCTCGCGGATCCACGCGGCCAGGTCGGTGATCTGCATCGCGCACAGGTCCGCGATGTTCTTGCCCTTGATCTTCGACGCCCGCGCCTCGGCGCTGAGCCGGGTCCCGTGGCAGTCCGGGCAGATCGTGAACGTCACGGCCCGCTCGACGAACGCCCGGATGTGCGGCTGCATCGCGTCCACTTCCTTGGACAGGAACGACCGCTGGATCGCCGGGATGATGCCGGTGTAGGTGAGGTTGATGCCCTCGACCTTGATCTTGGTCGCTTCCCGATGCAGCAGGTCGTGCAGTTCCTTCTTGGTGTACTTCTTGATCGGCTTGTCCGGGTTGAAGTACCCGGAGCCGCGGAAGATCCGCCCGTACCAGCCGTCCATGCTGTAGCCGGGGATCGTCAGCGCGCCCTCGTTCAGCGACTTGTTCTCGTCGTACAGCGCGGTCAGGTCGAAGTCCGTCACCGAGCCCATGCCCTCGCAGCGCGGGCACATGCCGCCGGCGTACACGGCCTCGCGGACGACCTTCGTCTCGCCGGCGCCCTTGTCGGTCTTCAGCGATCCGGTCGCGGTCCGCTTCGGGACGTTGAACGAGTACGCCGTCGGCGGGCCGGCGTGCGGTTTCGCGATCCGGCTGAACAGGATCCGGAGCATCGCGTTCGCGTCGGTCGCCGTACCGACCGTGGAGCGCGGGTTCGCGCCCATCCGCTCCTGGTCGACGATGATCGCGGTGGTCAGGCCGTCGAGTACGTCGACCTCCGGGCGGGCCTGGTTCGGCATGAAGCCCTGGACGAACGCGCTGTACGTCTCGTTGATCAGGCGCTGCGACTCCGCCGCGATCGTGCCGAACACGAGCGAGCTCTTGCCCGACCCGGACACCCCGGTGAACGCGGTCAGCCGGCGCTTCGGGATCTCGACGCTGACGTCCTTGAGGTTGTTCACCCGAGCGCCGGTGACCCGGATCAGGTCGTGGCTGTCGGCAACGTGTTCTTCGCGGCTCATGTGTATGTTCCCCACAGTCGTTTCAGGAGGCCTGGTTGATCCGGATGTGGTTACCGGCCGGGTCCCGGAACGCGCAGTCGCGGACGCCGTACGGCTGGTCGACCGGTTCCTGGATGACCTCGGCGTCGGTGGCCTGCAGCCGCTCGAACAGGCCGTCGAGGTCGTCGGTGCGCAGCACCACGGTGGCGTACGTGCCCTTCGCCATCATCTCGCCGATGGTCCGGCGCTCGTCCTCGGTGATCCCGGGGTCGGCGAACGGCGGGCAGAGCACGATCCCGGTGTCCGGCTGACCGGGCGGACCGACGGTGATCCAGCGCATGCCGCCGTACCCGACGTCGGTGCGGACCTCGAAGCCGAGGATGTCGCGGTAGAACTTCAGCGACTCCTCGGGGTCGGTGTGCGGCAGGAAGCTGGCGAGGATCTTGATCTCCATGGGCGCCAACCTAGCTGCCGGACGTCGGAGATGCTTCTCGATTCCTGATCGGTCGCGTCACCTGTTTCGCCACACACGACGGGATGCCGAGCGTGGCGTCGCCGGCGTTCTCCTTGTAGACGCTCGGCGGCATCCCGACCAGCTCGGCGAACCGGGTGCTGAACGTGCCGAGCGACTGGCAGCCGACCGCGAAGCAGACGTCGGTGACGCTCATCCCGCCGCGCCGCAGCAGCATCATCGCCCGCTCGATCCGCCGGGTCATAAGATACCCGTACGGCGACTCTCCGTAAGCACGCTTGAACTCGCGGCTCAGGTGCCCCGACGACATGTGCGCGCCGCGGGCGAGCGCCTCGACGTCCAGCGGCTGCGCGTACTCCCGATCGATCCGGTCCTTCACACGCCGCAGTCGCGCCAGGTCGGCCAGGCGCTGCTCATCCGTCGTACCGGTGCTCACCGTGAAATCGTGCCATGACAGCCAAGGGAAGTCATAGTTCGGTCGTCATCGGCAGGGTCCGACCGTCGAGACGAGACCGTGATGGTCCGAGCGGGGAATCGAGTACCAGTGGTTGTCGTCGGAGCACCAGCCGGGTTTCACGAACAGGTGGTCGATCCGGACCAGCAACGGCGACCACTTGCCGACCTGCGACGGACGGCCCCAGCTGTCGAGCATCGCGTCGTCGAGGTGGTCGGTGAGGACCCGGTAGTCGCGGCCGCGGTCCGTGGTGTTCAGGTCACCGGCGACCACCACGGGACGGTCGTCGCGCGCTGCCCGTGCAGCGAGCTGGTCGATCAGCCGGTGGTGCCCGGCGACGGTCGTCTGGTACGGCGTCCCGTTGTCCGTCGACGAGTCGTACGTCGACCCGCCCGACCGCCACCACGGACGCGGCACGTGCGCCGCGATCAGGTCGAACTCGCCCGACGGCGCGTGCACCCGGAGCATGAACCCGGGGAGATCCGGGCCGGGCTGCTCGATGACGGTCAGCGGCCAGCGGCTGAAGATGCCGATCGACGGACCCTTCCAGTCGGCAACATGCTCCGGGTACGACTCGGACAAGCGTTCCGTCAGCGGCTGACCGATCTCGGAGACGACGAGTACGTCGGCCTTGAGCGCGAGCAGGGTGTCCGCGCCTTCGAGCTCGCCGCTGCCGATGTTGGCGGCCGCGATCCGTACGGCGCGACTCTGGTCGACGGTCCCGGTGCCGTGCGGGATCCACGGCCCGAACGTCGCGACGCTCCCGGCCAGCAGCGTCGACAGCGCGAACACGACCGCCATCCGACGCCGCCGGCGACGCACCAGGTTTCGTCGCTCAGACGGGACCCGCCAGGCATCCCAGGCACTGGCTGCGCCCGCGACGACGAGGGTGACGACAGCGGTGACGAGCACGATGGCCGGCAGCACGATCGCGATCACATCGGTGACGACGCCGAACCGGTCGCGCAGCACGAACCATGCCCATGGCAAAAGCCCGGCAATCACGAACCCCACAGACCGCCGCAGCAGCGGTTCCCCCTCCACCCCACCAGCCTAGGTCACAGAACGTCGTAGACCAGGAAAAGTCGTGGTCATCGGGCTGCCCAGTTCAGGTAGGCGACGTTGGCCAGGAGCCAGCCGAAGCCGATCGCCTGCTGCCCGTCGCGTTCCGGTGTCGGCTGGTACCGGTTGTAGAGGGCGAGGCAGTGTGCGTGGACCTGGGGATCCCATGGGCTCACCTGCATCCAGCGCGGGGCCTGGTGCGCGACCGAGGCCGCGCCGATCGCGGTGCCGCCCACGGTCGTGTGTACGGCGGGGAGCCCGTCGGCGTCGGTCGTCGCGACGTTCTGGGTGAACGTCCGCGCGAGCCGCTCCATGTCCCGGCCTGTGAACGCGAGCCGCGCCCGGAACGCCCGTACGGCGAACTCGACGTCGATCGCGCCGTGGCTGATGTCCTCGAACTGCCGCGCCGGCCCACCCGACGGCGTGAAGATCGAGAGATCGGTCTCCGGGTTTCCCGTCTTCGTGAACCCCTCGTAGATCCGGCCGCCGGCCGGCCAGTAATGCCATTGGTAGGCGTCACCAGCGTCGGCTGCCAGCTGACCGGCGAGCATTCGCCCCATCGCAGCGACCTTCCGCCGGTAACCGCTGTCTCCGGTTGCCAGCGCGAGCTCGACCAGCGTCTGCCCGAGGCCGACCGACTGGTTGATCGGCTGCTCGCACCCGTCGTACGCAAGCGGCTGCCCCTTCGGCCAGATCAGATGACCGCCGATCTCGTACTCCCAGTCGTGTACGGCGACCGCGTCGCGGCACGCCGTGAGGTACTCGGCCGCCTTCCGCCGGTAGCGTCGTCGGAGCACCGGCGAGCCGGCAACGATCCGGACGAAGCTCGCGATCGGGTAGGTGATCATCCCGGTGTGGACCGCGAAGATCACCGGCTTGCAGTGCATCTCGTACATGCCGAACCGCGGTACGTCGCCTGCGCGCGGAGCCGTACGTCGGTCCTCGGCGGTGAGCTGGAGCGGGCCGGGGGCGGCCGCGTAGACGCGGCTCACGGCGTAGTCGGGGCTCGCCGGATCCAGGGAGAGGTCGGATAGCGTTACCGTGCGGTTCACGAACGTGTTGACGAGCTTGACGGTGAACGTGTCCGGGCGGGTCCCGGCGGTGACGGTGACCGTGGTGTCCTCGGCGTACGACAGCGCCTCGCGGAGGTCGAGCAGCGGCTGACCGTTGCTGTCGGCAAGGGTCGCGTAGCCGGTCGTGTACGGGTGGTCGGCTCGCCAGGCGGGGAGCGAGAGACCGCGGTAGTCCGTGACGCCGCGTACGCTGTCGCGGACCGCGAGGACCTGGTCCACGTTGTCGATCAGGCGGTCCAGGTAGTAGGTGTCACGGTACCTCTCGTACATCCGGACCAGCCCGAGCAGCACATACGACTGACTCCAGGCGAGCATGCCGGAGCGGCCGTCGCGGTTCGTGTTGTCGTTCGGCTGATCCGGCTGCCCAGGCCCGCCTTCCTGGAACAGCCGATCCCAGTCGTCGAACGTCTTACGCGCCGTGTAGTCGATGTCGTCCGTACGGGCGGCGTACGCGGGGAGAGTGGTCCCCACAGTTCCCGCGACGGCACCGGCTGCCGTCAGACGGAGGAAGTCACGGCGAGGGAGATTGCTGTGGGGCGGCATCGCAACATTCTCCCGGAGGGAATCGATTTACGGCAGGTCGAGCGTCAGCGGTAAATCCTTGAGGAACTCGACCGCGTCGAACATCGCACCCGCCGACGCCACCCCGGACGAGCGCGTCTCACCCGCAAGGATCCGGCGTACCGCCCCGACCGCGAGCGGCGCCGAGATCGCGTAGATGTCCTGCCCGGTCGCCGTCGCCCGCCGTTCCTCGCCCCCGGTCCGCACCCGGACGTCCACCACGAACGTCTGATCCGACCGCCTGAGCTCGTCGACGGCCGCCGGTGCCGGCGTGTCCGAGTCCGCGAGATCACCGGCGGCTTCGAGCGTCATGTACGTACGGACCTCGGGTACGGCGATGTGCGTCGGGATCGTGATCACGTCGGCCATCGTGAACTCGGCGATCACGCGCCGCCGGCCGAACGGATCCGGGAACGTCCAGTTATCCTGGACCGGCTGATCCTGGTGATACTGCAGGTGCCCGCCGCTGAACCGCACCCGATGACCGTTCCGACGATCGTCCGAAACCTGACCGGCGGCCCGAGTGCCGGGCGTCGGGTGCCAACTGCTCAGCCCATAAGCCACATGCACCTCGTCGGCACTCGTCCGCTCCCCCAGCGCCGCGGTCACCAGCAGGTCGCCGAGCCCGCCGTAGAACGCCATCGCCGGGATCACCGGAAGAGCACTCTCTCGCGCGAACGTCGACACGTTCGCCTCCAGCTCGGCCGCGACGTCGACGTACGGGATTCCCGCGCGGGCGGCCGCGTCGATGATCGGGTCTGCGGTCGTGGCGAACGGCCCGGCGGTGTTGATCACGGCCGCAGCGTTCTTCAGGGCCACATCGAGTGCGTGCGGGTCGTCGACGGCAGCCGGACGGACGTCGAGGTCACCCCACTGCGCGGCGAGGGCCGCCGCGTTGCGACCCGAGACAGCGGTGGGAAGGTGCTGCCGGAGGAGTTCCTCGACGACGAAGCGGCCGGTGTGACCGGTGGCGCCGTACACCACGATTGCGTTCATGAGGACGAGTCTCGCCGGATTCCACCGGCCGGCGTGAGAGTCCGGAACGACACCATCCGTACACTTTCGGACATGCACACCGTCGCGCTCGCCACCGCCGGACACCTGCTCCACTTCGAGCTCGGGATCGCGTACGAAATCTTCGGCAATCCACCGCTCGGAGTCGACCAGTGGTACGACGTACGCCTGTGCGGACCGCGGCCGGTACAGGTCGGGCCGTTCCTGGTCGAGCCGACCGAACCGCTCGACGCGATCACGCGGGCGGACACCGTACTCGTGCCGGCGCTAGCGGATGTCGACGAGCCACTGCCGAGCGAACTGGTTGAGGCAGTGCGAGCGGCGTACGACGCCGGCGCACGGATCGCATCGTTGTGCACCGGCGCCTTCGTGCTCGGTGCAGCCGGCCTGCTCGACGGACGGCGAGCCACCACGCACTGGGCGCACGCCGACGTACTGAGCGCGCGCTACCCGGAAGCCGTCGTGGATCCCGACGTGCTCTACACCGACAACGGCAACGTGCTGACAGCGGCGGGGAAGGCGGCGGCCGTCGACCTGTGCCTGCACCTGATCCATCTCGACCACGGCGCGACGATCGCGAACACGGTCGCCCGGCGTCTCGTCGTACAGCCGCACCGGGCCGGCGGTCAGGCGCAGTTCGTGGCGACGCCGGTGCAGGTCAACGGCGATCACTCGCTCGCGCAGTTGCTGGCCTGGGCGCAGGAACGTCTGGACCAGCCGCTGACCGTCGCGGACCTGGCGAAACGTGCCAGCACCAGCCCGCGGCACCTCGGCCGGCAGTTCCGTTCGGTCACCGGCCAGACGCCTCTCCAATGGCTCCTGACCCAGCGCGTCCGCCGAGCCCAGCAGCTCCTCGAGTCCACCGACGACGGAATCGAGAAGGTTGCCGTCGCCACCGGCCTCGGCACGGCCACGACACTCCGCCGCCACTTCCAACGCGTCGTCGGCGTACCGCCCAATGTCTACCGGCGTTCGTTCCGCACTGACTAGGGTTACCGCCATGGACACCTACCCGCGGCGCATGCACACCGCGCTCGACACGACGGACGCGCGTGGGCTGGCCGAGTTCTACCGAGTGCTGCTGGGGCTGCGGTATCGCCCGGGCGACGAGCCGCCGACGGACGGTACGACGGATGTGGCCGATTGGCTCGTGCTCGTCGACGAGAGCGGCGCTCGCCAACTCGCCGTCAACCAGGTCGACGTACTGCCGCCGTCCACGTGGCCGGCCGACGACGTACCGAAGCAGATGCACATCGACTTCGCCGTACCGTCGGTGGACGAACTCAATCGGCATCGGCAACGCGCCGAGGAGCTCGGGGCCAGGCTGCTGTACGACCGGAGCGCCGACGACGGCGAGCCGCTGTTCGTCCTCGCGGATCCGGCGGGACACCCGTTTTGTCTACTGGTGGGAGAGCTGTGAGCAAGCAGACTGGGTACGCCGACGTGAACGGGCTGCGCATGTACTACGAGGTACACGGCGCGGGCGGTACGCCGTTGGTGCTGCTGCACGGCGGACTGTTCAACATCGACCTGCAGTTCGGGGAGCTCCTGGAAGGGCTGTCGGCCGGGCGGAAGGTCATCGCCGCCGACTTCCAGGGCCACGGGTACACGAACGACATCGACCGCCCGCTCGGTACGGCGGAACTGGCGTCGGACGTGGTGGGGCTGCTGGCGCGCCTCGACGTACCGAAGGCTGACCTGTTCGGGTTCAGCGTCGGCGGCGCGGTCGCGCTGTACCTCGCGATCGAGTACCCGGAACTGGTCCGCAAGGCCGTCATCTCGTCGGTCTCGTTCAACCCGTCCGGGGAGCGCGCGGAGAACGCGGAGGCGGTCGGCGCGATGAAGGTCGAGATGATCGCCGGTACGCCGATGGAGGCCGACTACCTGGCGAAGTCGCCGCATCCCGATCACGACCACCTGCAGACGCTGCTCGACAAGCTCGGCAGTTACGACCGCGGCACCAGCGGCTGGAGCGACGACGACATCCGCGGCATCGAGGCCCCCACGCTGCTGACGTTCGGCGACTCCGACGCGGTGAAGCTCGAGCACGTCGTCCGCTTCCACCAGCTCCGCGGCGGCGACGTCAACGGCGATTTCGTCGGTGTCCCCGCGTCGCAGCTGGCGATCTTCCCCGGTACGACACACTTCACCGGCCTCGCCCGCACTCCCCTGGTCCTCGACACCGTCACCACCTTCCTCGACGCCTGACAAAACAGCCCGTGGAGGCCTCCGGCGGCTACGAGACCGCTCAGCTCATGCGGAAGACCGGCCAGGCGATCTCCGTGCGCCAGGTGCTCGGGTCCGAGTCGTCTCGAGGGCCGATCGAGTACGTCTCCTGCACCGGGCCCGCGACAGCCAGCGCCTGCTCGTGCACCCAGGTCGCGAGCCTGCCGTAGGTGACGTCGATGTCGTCGTGAGGTCCGTGGTGGATCGTGGCCGCGAGCTCGACGGCGGGCAGTTCGATCGGGCGCACCCGGCCGTATGACGGCGCCTCGGCCACGGGGTAGTAGACGAGAACGATCCCTCGGCCCTCGGCGAACAGTTCGTCGTCGTAGTGCCCGCCGGGCCGACCGACCGGTTCGGCGACGGCAGCGTCCAGTTCGGCCATCGCACCGTCGTACCACGGCAGAACCTCGTCCAGGCTCACGACGTCGGTGATGCCGGCAACCAAGGTGGCCGGCTGCGAGCGCAGCTCGACCGCGAGCTCTCCAGGAGCGGGCGTGAGTAGCCGTTGCAGCGAGGTCACGGCTGCTCGGGTCCGTTCGAGCGTCTCCTGCAGCCGTTCGAGATGGACCGTGACGAGCTCCGCGCGCCGGACGGGGTCGTCGGTCGCGATGATCTTGCCGACCTCCGCCAGCGGTACGTCGAGCTCGCGCAACCGGTGGATGACCTGAGCAGACGGGATCTGCTCGACGGCGTAGTACCGGTAGCCGCTGGATGCGTCGACGGCCGCCGGCTCGAGCAACCCGTTCTCGTGGTACCGCCGCAGCGTGCGCACGCTCAGATGCGTCGCCCGCGCAAACTCGCCGATCGTCAGTCCGCTCCGCACGCTGTTCAGCCTGCACCCTCCCCCGGGGAGAGAGTCAACTCCTTGCGTCTCCCCCACCGAGAGGCCGCAGAGTCGTCGGCATGCTGCCTGACACGATTACGAAGTACCTGATCAGCCAAGTCACCCGGAACGTCCCAGCCGCGATGCGCTGGTACGCCGATGACGCCGAGGTCACCGATGAGGGCAAGACCTATCGCGGCCACGACGAGATCCGCGCCTGGCTGGCGAGCTCGGCCAGTGAGTACACCTACACGATCGAACTCGTCAGCGCGCGGCAGGTCGACGAACAGACCTACGTCGCGACCCACCACCTCGAAGGCAACTTCCCCGGCGGAACCGTCGACCTCGACTTCACCTTCACCCTGATCGACGGATCGATCACCCGGCTCGTCATCGCCTGATCGTCGGCGATTCGTCACCCCACGATGCGCCGCGAGCAACCCGGTACGACGGAGACGACTTCGGTACGACGACGCGCTCCGCCGTACCGTTCGCGGTGCACAGATCCAGGACGACCTGCCCCTTGCGGCGGATCGGCCGGGTCAGTACTCGCGCCGCGGCCGGGCGAACCGGGCACCGCGTCGCGACGACGTACGCGAACTTCTCGTCCTCGAAGTTGCGGGTGCCGTCCTTGAGGATGCGATGGAGTTCGGTGCGTGGAAGGCGGGTGGCGAAGTGACACCAGCCGACCGGACACGGACCCTGGTGCGGGCAGGGCGCCGCGATCGCGAATCCTTGCCCGATCAGGAGTTCACGGGCGTCGAGCGTACGGCGGTGACCACTCGGCGTACCTGGTTCGACGACAACGATCGTGGTCGCGGAGCGCGCCGCCGTGTGGATCAGGTCGTGGCGACCGTCCGCGGTGAGCTCGTTCAGGACGTAGGCGATCGTGACCAGGTCCACCGGGCCGGAGCTGCTCCAGTCGCGGAGGTCGGCGGTTGTCCAGCACCAGCTGGACGGGAAGTTGCCGGCGGCAAGTTGCTCGCCGAGGTGGACGGCGGCCGACTGACGTTCGACGATCTCGGTGCTGATCGCCGGCCACAGGGACGCGGCGGCCCATGCCGCCGCTCCTGTCCCGCCGCCGAAGTCGAGGTGCGTGGTGAAGGGCGAGTCGATGTGGCGCTCGGCCATCGAGAGCGCCACGTGGAGCGCGCGGAAGGTGGCCGGCATTCGTACGACGGCGTACGCCAGGGCGTCGAGGGCATCGCTGACACCGGGCGTCGCCTCGTCGATTTGTTCGGTGCGGTAGCGGTGTGAGAGCGCGGCGGCTCGGCGGCGCAGTTCGTGATGCGGCACGCCGGCGGCGGCGCGCGCGAGGGCGGCATGAAGCTGAATGTCCACGGAGGACATGAGCGAATCTCCGGTTCGATCGGCACGGAGTGCGCACCTGTTCGAGGGCGCACGTGATCCGCGGCCAGATGCCGCGACGCACCAATCGGTCCGGAAAGAGCTGTCAGCCGGTCAGCGGGCAGCACACGAGGAGGGAATGGCGCGGAACCGGATCACCTTGCAAGCCATCACACACCTCCTAGATTCAGCACGACCGTAGCAGAGCACGTCGTACGGCGCTCCACCTTTTACCGGCCCTCCGACGTACACAGACAGACCTTGTTGCCCTGGGGATCCGCGAGCACGGTGAAGGTCGGCGCCTCCTCGTCGTACACGACCCTGCCGCCCGCAACGAGCGCCGCCGCGATCCGCCCCGGCACGACCTCCGGTGGCAACCACAGGTCGAGGTGGAACCGCTGGCGTGGTGTCTCGTGCGGTGTCGTGCCCTGGAACCACACGTTGGCGACGCGGCCCGTGGGGTCGAGGATGTCGTTGCCCGTAAAGGATTCCGTGCTGCCGGTGAGCACCGCGGCCCAGAACGGACCGAGCTCGGCCAGATCCGCCGTGTCCAGCCCGATCTCGAGTTGCGCGACAGCCGTCGGGTCGGCGGTCAGCCCTTGCTTCGCCGCGATCGCGCTGATCCGTCCCGCCAGGTCCTCGTCCCGGGTCGCGACGTCCACGAAGGACGCACCGAGCCGCAGCTCAGGTACGGCGTCCTCGCAGACCTCCCCGACCGCGGCCACGAAGCGCGCGCCGTCCGCATACGCGTCGATCAAGAACCTCGCGTGCAGCTTCTGCGCGAGCTTCCGCCAGTCCTGCAGTCCAGTCTCGGGCACCATGAGCCGAGACTAGGACTCCGCACCGACAGTTCTCGCCTGCAGGGTCGCGAGATCGCGCTCGGCGTACCTCCGGTGTTCGAACTCCTCACTCAGGATCGCGCCCAGGCACCTGCTGACCACATAGCTCTGGGACGCCGGATACCCAGGCTCCGCGACGGGCGTCGTCTGCTCGGCCAACTGGTCGTCGGTGAGGTCCGCGAGGACCGTCCGTACCGTCGTCATCCGATGGGTCCGCAGTTCGAGCACCTCGTCGAGCGACGGACGCGCAGCGCGGTCCCGCGGCACAGGTGGGGTGTCGTGCATCTCGTCGTGGGGCAGGTCGAGTGGGTCCCACGGCTCGGGTACGCCGAGGACTGCACGACGTACCCAGGCGTCCGTGGCGAACACGAGATGGCGGAGGGTCTCGATGAACGACCACTCGCCGTCCACCGACTCGTGCAGCAGCTCCGGCGGCAGTCGGCGGGCCTTGGTCACGGTCTCGGACCACAGCTGTTCGAGCAGGTCCCACGCTTCGCGGTACCCGTCGGCGTCGGTCGGGCGCATCAGCTCGCGGCCCGGGTACCGGCGGTTCAGTTCCGCGTCGACCAGCGGTACGACGTCGATGCCCCAGACCGTCAGGTTCTGGATGTCGCCGTCCAGCGAAACGTCGAACAGTCGCGCGTTGCGGATCGTCGTACCGGTCAGGTCCACGTCGTCGAAGTAGGCGCCGCTGAGATCGACGTCCTGGAACACCGCGTTCCGGAGCGTCGACTCCTCGAATCGTGCGCCGGCCAGGTTCTGCTCCTTGAACTCGCTCACCCCGTCAGCGTCGCAGACCCCGGCACGCAGCGGAACCGGCCCGTGATAGATCTACGGCATGTACCGCAGGGTCGTCCTCAAGCTGTCCGGCCAGGCGATCGCCGGCCCGAACGAGTTCGGTTTCGCCAGCGACCGGCTCACCCATCTCGCGACCGAGGTGATCGCGTTGCGCGCTACCGGCGTCCAGGTCGCGGTCGTGGTCGGCGGCGGGAACGTGTTCCGCGGCAACCGGGCGGACGACTGGGGCATCGACCGGGTCGAGGCGGACAACATCGGCATGCTCGGCACCGTGATCAACGCGGTCCTGCTGCGCGGGCGACTCGCGGCGCTCGGCGCGCACGGCGTACGGCTGATGACGGCGATCCCGATCGACAACCTCGCCGAACCGTACATCCGGCTGCGCGCGCTCCGGCACCTGGAGAAGGGCTCGATCGTACTGCTTGCCTGCGGCAACGGGCAGCCGTTCACCACCACGGACTACCCGTCGGTGCAGCGCGCCGTCGAGCTGGAGGCGGACGCGTTGCTGGTCGCGAAGAACGGCACCGACGGGGTGTACGACGCCGACCCGAACACGCACCCCGACGCGCGGCGGTTCGACCACCTCACGTACGCCGAGGTCATCGACCGCGGCCTCGGTGTGATGGACCAGACCGCCTTCATCCTCGCCCGCGACCACCACCTCCCCCTCCACGTCTTCGACATCGACCGCCCCGGCGCCGCCCCCGCCATCCTCAACGGCACTCCCCTAGGCACCCACATCAACTGACCTCCCGCCCGACCACCTCCAGGTGCAGCGGTGTGTAGGTGGGGGCTAAATGGTTTGTTCGAGGGGGACGGGGGTTGGTGTACTCGGGGTGTACTGCAGAACAGGTGTCAGGTAAAGGAGTCCGTCATGCGACCTCGCTTCATGGCTGTTGCGGAGACCGATGGCACCTGTTCTAAGGACATGAAGCGGCGTGGAAGTACTGAATCTTGGGATCCTGGCGCATGTTGACGCCGGAAAGACCAGCCTGACCGAGCGGCTGCTGTACGCCGCCGGAGTCATCGACGAGGTCGGCAGCGTCGACGACGGGAACACCCAGACCGACTCGCTCGCGCTCGAACGGCAGCGCGGGATCACGATCAAGTCCGCGGTCGCCGCGTTCACGATCGGCGACGTCGGCATCAACCTGATCGACACCCCGGGGCACCCGGACTTCATCGCCGAGGTGGAGCGCGCGCTGAGCGTACTGGACGGCGCGGTCCTGGTGATCTCGGCGGTGGAGGGCGTTCAGGCGCAGACGCGCGTACTCATGCGCACCCTGCAACGTCTCCGCATCCCCACCTTGATCTTCGTGAACAAGCTCGACCGGCCCGGCGCGCAGTACGACGGCGTACTGCGGCAGATCGCCGCGAAACTCACCCGGGAGATCGTCCCGATGGGCGAGGCGGCGTACCTCGGCACTCCTGAGGCGTCGTTCAAACCCATCGTGCAGGAGAACGTGCTGCTCGACGTCCTCACCCGCCACGACGACGCGTTGCTGCAGCGGTACGTCGACAACGAGCCGCTGTCGTTGCACGAGGCACTCATCGCTCAGACGCACCAGGCGATCGTCCACCCGGTGTACTTCGGATCCGCGATCACCGGCGCCGGCACGGACGCACTCGCCGACGGGATCCGCGACTTGCTCCCCCGCGCCCGCACGACCGGCGTACCGCTCGATGGCACCGTGTTCAAGGTCGAACGCGGACCGGCCGGCGAGAAGATCGCGTACGTCCGGATGTTCTCCGGCACGACCCAGGTGCGCGAACGCGTCCGGTACGGCGACGCGGACGGGAAGATCACCGCGCTCGAGGTCGTCGGCGCGGGCCCCGCTTCCACGATCCGCGCCGGGCAGATCGGCCGCTTCTGGGGACTCGCGGACATCCGCATAGGCGACACTCTGACCGATTTCCGGAACATTTCTGCCACGGAGCGGCCGATTGTTTCCGCAAAGGCGTTCTCCCCGCCCACGCTCGAGACGGTCATCACCCCGCGCAAGCGCTCCGACAAGGGGAATCTCCGCGTCGCGCTCACCCAACTGGCGGAGCAGGACCCGCTGATCAACCTCCGCCAGGACGACCTCCGGCAGGAAACGTACGTCTCCTTGTACGGCGAGGTGCAGAAGGAGGTCATCGAGTCGACGCTGGCCACCGACTTCGGGATCGAGGTTGACTTCCGCGAGACCACCACGATCTGCATCGAGCGGATCGCCGGCACCGGGCAGGCGGTCGAGTTCAACAAGAAGGACGCGAACCCGTTCCTCGCCACAGTCGGGCTCCGCGTCGAAGCGGCACCGGTCAACGCCGGCGTCACCTTCGAACTGGAGGTCGAGCTCGGATCGATGCCGTACGCGTTCATCAAGGCCGTCGAGGAAACCGTCCGCGAAACCCTGCACCAAGGCATCCACGGCTGGCAGATCCCGGACGCCCGCGTGGTCATGACGCACTCGGGCTACTCGGCCCGCCAGAGTCACGCGCATGCCGTGTTCGACAAGAGCATGTCGAGCACGGCCGGCGATTTCCGGTTCCTCACCCCGCTGGTCCTGATGACCGCACTCCAGGAGGCAGGTACGACGGTGCACGAGCCGATGCACCGCTTCCGTCTGGACATCCCGACCGACACGACCCGCGCCGTACTCGCGGCTCTCACCCGGCTCCGCGCGATCCCGCAGGTCCCGGCGCTGGCCGCGGAAACCTCAACCCTGGAAGGAGAAATTCCCGCTGCCGCCGTGTACGAACTCGAGCAGCAACTCCCCGCCCTCACCCGCGGCGAAGGCGTCCTCGAGTCGGCGTTCGAGCGCTACCACCCGGTGACCGGCCCGATCCCCGAACGCCCGCGCACCGACCACGACCCGCTCAACCGCCGGGAGTACCTGCTCCACGTGCAGCGCCGGGTTTGATGCCGTGCACGACGTTGGCGCCGAGGTCGTCGTCCGTGGTGATCTCGGCGTCCAACCCGTGTTCGATCATCACCGTCCGCGCGGCCGGCGCCTGCTGATCGCTCATCTCGACGAACAGATGCCCGCCCGGCGCCAGCCACTCCCCGGCACCGGCGACCACGCGCCGCAGGATCGCGAGCCCGTCCGGCCCGCCGTCCAACGTCACGCGTGGCTCGTACAGCCGAGCCTCCGGTGGAAGCAACCGAATCTCGTCGGTCGGCACATACGGGACATTCGCCAGCAGTACGTCGACCTCACCGCGCAACCGCTCCGGCAACGCCGCGAACAGGTCGCCCTGATACACAGTCCCGCCGACCGGCTCCAGGTTCCGGCGAGCACACCGCACCGCAGCCAGCTCAATGTCAGCGGCGTACAACGACACGTCGCGCTCGGCCGCGACTGCAGCCCCCAAGGCACCGGAGCCGCAGCCGAGATCCACGACGACCGCACCCGCGTCGGTGAAGCGCAGCGCCTCACCGACCAGGAACTCGGTACGCCGACGCGGGATGAACACCCCGGGATCGACAGCGATCCGCAACCCACGGAACGATGCCCAGCCGACGACGTACTCCAACGGCAACCCGGCGACCCGCTGGTCGACCATGGCGGCGAGCTCGGCGGCGTCCCGCGCGGTCTCGACGATCAAGGCCGCCTCGTCCTCGGCGAACACACACCCGGACGCACGCAACCGCTCGACAACAGGGCCGAGCTCGACAGTAGAAGAAAAGACAGACACGAAGCCCCTTAAGAACGCGTTAGCTTACCCGAACGCGTTCACTCCGGTGAGTTGCGCCGACAGCGTCCACAGCCGCTCCGCCGACGCGGGATCGATCGCGTACGGCCGGACTCCCGGCGCGTCGTCGGTCGACACCTCGGCGACCTCGCAGTCCTCGAGGAACACGCCGCCGAGCCCGTCGAGCTGCGGGGACGTCGCCGCCCACACCTGCGTCGCCGCGCCCTGCTCCGGGCTCTTGAACGCGGGGCTCAACGGGTTGCCGTCCTCGTCGATCCAGCCGAAGTCCACCATTTCCTGCTTCTCCAGGTGCCGCTGCAGCGGGGTCAGGATCCCGCCGGGATGCAGCGCGAACGCCCGTACGCCGGAGTCCTTGCCGAGGGCATCGAGCTGTACGGCGAACAGCACGTTGGCCGTCTTCGCCTGCCCGTACGCCTCCCACTTGTCGTACCCCAGCCGGAACTCGAGGTCGTCCCACCGGATGTCCGACCGCCGGTGACCGGTCGACGACACCGATACGACCCGTGCGCCGCCGTCCGCCGCGATCGCCGGCCACAACCGGTTCACCAGCGCGAAGTGGCCCAGGTGGTTGGTCGCGAACTGCGCCTCCCACCCCGGTCCGACCCGCGTCTCCGGCGCGGCCATGATCGCCGCGTTGTCGATCACGATGTCCACCGACCGCCCGGACGCCAGGAACCGCGTGGCGAACGCCTCCACGCTCTCCAGCGAGCCCAGGTCCAGCTCGTCGATCTCAGCGCGCTCGCCCAGAACTTCCCGTGCCGCGTCCGGCCGCCGCGCCGGTACGACGACGTGCGCGCCGGCCTTCGCCAGCGCCTTGGTGGTCTCCAGACCAAGACCGGAATATCCACCGGTGACGATCGCCAGCTTGCCGGTCAGGTCGATCCCGGCGAGTACGTCGTCCGCGGTGCTGTCGTGCCCGAAACCCGAGCCGATCTTGTGTTGTGCACTCATACCCTCGAGCCTACGAATTAGAGTTCGCTCTAAGTCAAGTCCCGAGATGCGGGTCGAGCCGCAGGGACTCGGCCAGGCGTTGCAGAGCCGGGTTCGGATTGTCGGGGCTCCAGCAGGCGTGGAGAGTGACCGAGTGCGCGTCGGCCGCGTCCAGTTCGCGGTAGCGCACACCTTCGACGCGCATCGCCATGATCGAGCGGGGAATCAACGCGCACCCGAGGCCGGCGCGGACCAGCGCGAGCATCGTAGGCACCTGCGACGCCAGTTGACTGACCGCGTACCGATCCATGCCGATCATCGCCGCACAGATGTCGTGCAGGTACTGCGATCCCTCCGGGCTGTACCCGATGTAGTCGTCGGTCACATCCACCAGCGACACCGCCCCGTCGCCCAGCGCCAGCGGATGCGAGGCTGGTACGGCGAGCACCAGGTCCTCCGAATGCACCAGCAACGACTCGAACTGCTCCGGAATCGGCGGCCGTACCAGGCCGACGTCGATCTCCAGGTTCGCCAACGCCTCGAACTGCGCCGGGCTCACCAGCTCGGTCAGCTCGGCCGTCACGCCCGGCGTTCGTTTCCCGACCATGGTCAGGAAGTCCGCGAGTACGGCGTACGCGCCGATCGCGGTGAAGGCGAGGCGGAGGGTCCCGGTTGTCCCGTCCGCGGCGCGCCGGGTCGCCTCGGGCGCGACTTCTAGCAGTGCTAGCACCCGGCGGGCGTGCTCGAGGAAGACTCCCCCGGCCGCGGTCAGCCGGACGCCGCGGCCGGTGCGGTCGAAGAGGCGGACGTTGAGAGTGCGCTCCAGGCCCTGGATCTGGCGGGTCAGCGGCGGCTGCGTCAGGTTCAGGCGCAGCGCGGCGCGGCCGTAGTGCTGCTCCTCGGCGACGGCGACGAATCCACGGAGTTGCTGGAGCGACAGGTCCATGGCGGCCATGCAAGCACGGTATCGGTCCATACGTAAATGGGCTTGGACCTGCATAACGGAAAGCGCCTACCGTCGGAGCACCACCCACCGAAGGAGCCGACCCGGTGCCGAAACTCGCCGCCCTCTTCTCCCCCGAACGCGCCGCCGACGTCGTCGACGCGGACACCCGCCGCTTGCTCGAGGACCGCTTCGACGTGGTCTGGGCAACCGCCAACCACACCACCGGCCCCGGCTCTCTCGCGAAGCCGCCTGCACTCCATCCCGCCGCCGTGCCGATCCTGGCCGAAGGTGCTGACGTCCTGCTGACCAGCTGGGGTACGCCGCACCTCGGCAAGGAACTGTGGGCCGACGGCAACGGCCCGAAGGTCGTCGCGCATGCCGCGGGCACGGTGAAGAACCTGATCGACCCGGTCATCCTCGACCAGGGGGTCGGGGTGTTCTCGGCAGGGCCGCGGATCGCGTGGTCGGTCGGCGAGTACTGCCTGGCTTCGATGCTCACGCTGGCGCGACGGTTGCCGCGGTTCGACGGCGCGGTCCGTGGCGGCGGGTGGAAGCAGACCGAGTACCGGGGTCATGAGCTGGCTGGTGCGAAGGTCGGGATCATCGGTGCGAGCAGTACGGCGCGCGCGTTGATCACGCTGCTGAAGCCGTTCGGATGTGATGTGGTCGTGTACGACCCGTACCTGAGTGCCGAGCGGGCCAAAGAGCTCGGGGTCCGGCTGGCTGAGCTGCCGGAAACGTCAGAAAGCGCTTTTTTGACGATCCACGTGCCGAACGTGCCTGAGACGAAGGGCATGATCTCGCGGGAGCTGATCGAGCGGCTCCAGGACGGGGCGGTCGTGGTCAACTCCTCGCGCGGTCCGGCGATCGATCAGCAGGCGTTGCTGGAGCACGCCGTCGCGGGACGGATCTACGCGGCGCTCGACGTGTACGACCCAGAGCCGCCCGAACTCGCCGAGAGCGCACTCCGAGCGGAGAACCTGTTGCTCACCCCGCACGTCGCCGGTGACACAGCCGAAGGCCACCTCAAGCTCGCGGGCTACGTGCTGAAGGACGCCCTCCAGTGGCTGGAAGACGGCACCCGAGGCCCCAGCTTCGTCGACCCCACCCTCTGGTCCATCGCCGCCTAACCAACGAGAGGACTGATTCGTTTGTCCCGCATTACTCAGGTTGAGGTGTTTCCGGTGGCGGTGCCGTTTGCGCGACCGTTCGTGCTCGGAAGCGGTGTCGTCGGCTCGCCCGACGCAGCGCCGGACCAGGCCGGTGCAGTGATCTTCGTGAAGCTCACGACCGAGGACGGCGTGGTCGGGTGGGGAGAGCAGAGAGCGCTCCCCAGCTGGAGCTACGAGACCGCCGAGACGATGGCGGTCGTCATCCGTCGCCACCTCGCCCCGATCCTGCTCGAACTCACGCCGTTCGACGTCGAGCTGTTCCACCAGCGCGCCGCCAAACGCCTCAGCCCCGCGGTCTCGAACGGCTTCCCGTTCGCCCGCGCCGCCGTCGACATCGCGATGCACGACGCGGCAGGCAAGCTCGCCGGCGTCCCGGTGCACGCGTTGCTCGGCGGCAAGATCTACGACGAGATCCCGCTCTGCTCGGCGATCGGGGTCGGCGACCAGGACACGGTCCGCGAACACGCTCTCCAGTCGTCGGACTATGCGGCGTACAAGGTCAAGATCGGTGGCGACCTCGACGCGGACACAGCCGCGATCGAGACCGTCGCGGAAGTTGCCGACGGCAAACCGCTCTGGCTGGACGCGAACCAGTCCTACCGACCGGCCGCGCTCAAACAGCTCCGCGATCGGACGGCGCACATCCGCACGATCTACTGCGTCGAGCAACCCGTGCCGAGCACCGACACGCTCGCCATGCAAAGGGTCCGCGAGCTCATCGATCTACCGGTCGCGATCGACGAGGGCAGCTTCTCCGCGCAGGACCTCGCACGCGCGATCCGCCTGAACGCGGCGGACCTGGTCGTCGTCAAGATCTGCAAGTCGGGCGGACTACGGAACGCCCTCAAGACCGCTCAGACAGCGCTGGCTGGTGGCGTCGAGCTGCTCGCCAGCGGCCTGACCGACTGCGGAGTCGCGTTCGCCGCCGCACTGCACGTGTTCAGTCAGCTCGAGCTCGCACTGCCCGCCGAGCTCAACGGGCCGGAGCTGCTGACCGATCTGTACGTGGACGGGCTGAGCATCACCAAGGCCGTCGCAACGGTCCCCACCGCCCCTGGATTGGGCGTCGAGGTCGACGAGGAGCGAATTCGCGCCGAATCGATCGACCTGCTCTACCGGTGAGGAGAACTATGAGCACCACTCTGACCCGCCGCAGCGTGCTCCGGCTGGGTGGACTGGCCGGTGTCGCGGTTGCGGCCGGCTGTTCGTCGGGGCCGCCAGCCGGCACCGCCACGTGGGCGATGTGGTCGAGCAGTGCCGCCGAGAAGAAGGTCTGGGAGGCCTTCGGCAGGTACGTCGAGAAGCAGCTCGGCGTGAAGTCGGTCGCCACCCTGACCCCGTCGAGCGGCTACCCGACCAAACTCGACCTGCAACTCGTCAGCGGTACGGCGAGCCTGGTCACCGCGCTCAACGGCACCCTGATCCCGACGTACGCCGCCCGCGGCGCGCACCGCCCGCTCGACGACCTGATCGCCGCGGATCCCGATTTCAAGCTGGACGACTTCTACCAGACCAGCCGGCGGATCTCGAGCTTCAACGGCAAGACTTACGCGATCGGCTTCGACGTCGCGCCGACTGTCATGTACTACAACAAGGACCTTCTGAAGAAGCAGGGCATCCCGCCGCCGTCTCGCACCGAACCGATGTCCTGGGCAACGTTCCGCGACCTCGCCAAGCAGCTCACCAAACCCGGTGAGCAGTACGGCTTCACCTGCGCACCGGCCATCGACGACCTGGTGTCGTGGATCTACTGCGCCGGTGGGAACGTGATGACCGCCGACGCGAGCCGCAGCGCACTCGGCGATCCCGAGGCGATGGAGGCGCTGCAGTTCGTCATCGACCTGTTCGTGAAGGACAAGGTCACGCCGCCGATCAAGAACCTGGTCACCGAGAGCTCACTGTCCAACTTCCTGCAGGGCAACGTCGCGTTCATGCAGAACGGGCCGTGGCAGGTGGTGAACGCCCGGAAGGCCAAGTTCGACTGGGACATCATCCCGTTCCCGGCCGGGGCGAACGGGAGCACGCCGCGTGTCTCGGGGTCGAGCTTCGCGATTCCATCGGGGGTACGCGAGGGCGCCGAGCTCGACCTCGCGTGGAAGCTGCTCAAGACGCTCACCAGTACCGGCGCGCTCGACATCTACGCCAAGGCCGGCCGCAACAACCCGGCCCGGCTGAGCGCCGGCAGCGCGTTCCAGCCGCCGCCCGACAACCTCGGGATCGTCCAGGACATCCTGGCCGGAAAGGTCGCCGGCGGCCACGCGTTCGACGTCACCACGAACTGGAACCAGGTCAAGCAGCTGCTCGGTCAGGATCTCCCGCGCACGTTCCTCGGCCAGGTCACCGTCCCGGACGCCATCAACGGTTTGACGCCGCGTCTCGACGTACTGATGCGGCAGCACCTCGACACCGTCCGCCAAGCCACCGCCCGGAAGGGGTGAACCCGATGGCAGTCGACACCGCACCGATCACCACTGCACCAGCACCCCCAAAGCCGGCGACGGCAAAGCGCAGTCGGGAGACACTCAATGCCTGGCTCTTCATCCTGCCCAGCCTGATCGGCTTCCTGATCTTCACCGCCGGACCGGTCGTCGCGGCGGGCGTCATCTCGCTGCTGAACTGGAACCTGTTCAGCGCGCCCACCTGGGCCGGTCTGCACAACTTCGCCCGCCTCGGCCCCGATCCGACGTTCTGGACGGCGCTCGGCAGTACGGCGTACTTCACCCTGGTGAGCGTCCCGCTGACGATCCTGGTCAGCCTCGCGCTCGCACTGCTGCTCCACCAGGGTGTGCAGCGCATCGCGGTCTTCCGAAGCCTCCTGCTGTTGCCGTACGCAACCATCACGGTCGCGGTCGCGTTCGTCTGGATCTGGCTCTACATCCCGCACGACGGCCTGGTGAACGCCGTGCTCGGATGGTTCGGCATCGACGGACCCGCCTGGCTGATCTCCGACACCTGGGCGATGCCCGCGCTGATCCTGATGAGCGTCTGGAAGAGCTTCGGCTTCGGCATGGTCGTGTTCCTCGCCGGCCTCCAGGCGATCCCGCAACAGCTGTACGAAGCGGGCCGCGTGGACGGTACGTCGCCGTGGAAGAGCTTCCGGCACATCACACTGCCGATGCTGTCCCCCGCGCTGTTCTTCGTGATCGTCACGTCGGTGATCGGATCGTTCCAGGTCTTCGACCAGGCGCTGATCATGACCAACGGCGGCCCGGGCACCCGCACCACCACGCTGGTCATGTACATCTACCGGACCGGCTTCGAGAACTACGACCAGGGGTACGCCGCCGCGCAGTCGCTGGTCCTGTTCGCGTTCATCGTCCTGATCACCGCCACGCAGTTCATGTTCCAGCGGAAGTTGGTGCACTATGACAACTGAGATCCGGCGCAAACTCGTTGTCTTCACCTGCTTCCTGGTCACCGCGCTCACGCTGGTCCCGGTCGTCATGATGGTGCTCGTCGCGTTCCAGTCCGATGGCGAGTCGATGGCCGCGAAGCCGTCGTTCTGGCCGAGCAGCTGGCACCCCGAGAACCTGACCCGCGCGTTCGAGCTCGTTCCGCTCGGCAAGTACCTGCTGAACACGGTCTACTTCGCCGCCGGTACGACGCTGCTCGAAACGGTCACCGCGGCGCTCGCGGCATACGCGTTCGCGCGGCTGAACTTCCCCGGCCGGAGCTGGCTGTTCGGGATCTATCTCGCGACCCTGATGATCCCGTCGCAGGTGACGCTGATCCCGCAGTTCGTGCTGGTCGCGAAACTGCACGGGATCGACACCTGGCCGGGCATGATCCTTCCGCACGCGTTCACCGCGATCGGCGTGTTCCTGCTCCGGCAGTTCTTCCTCGGCATCCCGCGCGACTACGAGGAGGCCGCCCGGCTGGACGGCGCGAACCGGTGGCAGGCGTTCGTCCGCGTGATCGTGCCGCTCGCGGTGCCGGCGATCGCGACGCTGGCGGTCTTCAAGTTCATCGGGCAGTGGAACAACCTGCTGTGGCCGTTGGTGATCTCCAACAGCGACGCCACCCGGACCGCATCGGTCGGACTGCAGGTGTTCCAGGACACCAACGGCACCCAGTGGAACCTGCTGTTGATGGCAGCCACCGTCACCACAGTCCCCCTGATCGTTCTGTTCTTCCTGACGCAACGCTGGTTCGTTCGAGGCATCACCATGAGTGGGCTGGGAGGCCGCTGAACATGACCTATCTGTGGTCCGTCTTCACCAAACCGTGGATCGGGTTGCCCGGTGACGAGCTCGGCCGGCTGATCTCCGGACTCGGATTCGCGGGCGCCGAGGTCCCGGTGCGCGACACGGCGTACGTGACGCCGGCGACCGCTGAGGCCGAGCTGCCGAAGTTCACCGCCCAATTACGGGCCGAG
The DNA here is from genome assembly GCF_053607525.1 of Kribbella sp. NPDC055110. Classification (NCBI taxonomy): domain Bacteria; kingdom Bacillati; phylum Actinomycetota; class Actinomycetes; order Propionibacteriales; family Kribbellaceae; genus Kribbella; species Kribbella sp. NPDC055110. The sequence continues at coordinate 620,088 of NZ_JBSGTS010000001.1, read as the reverse complement.
GGCATCGAACCGATCAGCGTAGCGAGCGACCTGTCGGAGCAGGTGTTCGCCGCGTGCGCCGAGTCCGGCGTACCGATGATCCGGATCATGGCCGACCTCGGCCCGGACGGATACGCCGCGTCCGTACGACGCAACCGCGAGCTGCTCGAACACGCCGTCGTACTCACCGAGCGGTACGACGTACAGGTCGGAGTGCAACCTCATCACGGGCGGTACGTGTCGTCGACGCTCGGCGTACTGCAGTTACTCGAGGGGCTGCCCGACCGGTTCAAGCTCGTGTGGGACGCGGCACACGACGCGCTCGCCGGTGACCATCCTGCGGTGACGCTCGAACTCGGCGCGGACCGGCTCGGCATCGTGAACCTGAAGAACGTGCACTACCTCCGGACGGACGGTGCCTGGAAGACGACCTTCGTCGAGGCCGAGGAGGGGCTGTCCGATTGGTCCGCCGTGTTCGCCGCGTTGCGGCAACTCCGGTGGAGCGGCCCGATCTGCCTCACCGCGCAGTACTCCACGGGGTCTGTCGAGGAACGGCTGGAAAGAGATCTGCGGTTCGCTGTCACATCCGCTGCGCAGCATCCGTCAAGTCAGTGAAAGCAACCAACTGATGGAGACGCGATCATGCAAGCACGGATGACCAACCCCGCAATGGTTCTGCCCGACGCCACCAAGGGCATCCAGAACATCTACAAGGCGATCGGCCAGTCCGGGACCGACGGCAAGACCCTCGAACTCGTGCACCTGCGGGCCAGCCAGATCAACGGCTGCTCGCCGTGCGTGTTCGGCGGCGTCAAGTCGGCGCTGAAGAACGGCGAGACCGACGAGCGGCTGCACCAGGTCGCGGCATGGCGGGACTCCGACCTGTTCACCGACGCCGAGCGCGCCGCCCTCGAGATGACCGAGGCCGCGACCCGGCTGGCGGACAACCCGACCGCGGTCACCGACGAGATCTGGAGCGCCGCCGCTGACCACTTCGACGAGAAGGAACTGTCGGCGATCATCTTGATGATCGGGCTCACCAACCTGTTCAACCGCCTCAACACCACGGTGCGGGCACCAGCCGGCGCCACTTGGTAGCAACTACTCTGGGCCCCGGATGTCGAGACGACGTCCGGGGCTCCGACGTACCCAGGTGAATGGAGGCAACCGATGAAGTACATGCTGCTGATCTACGGGAACGAACAGACCTGGGGCACCCTGCACGCCGAGGGCATCGACCAGGTGTTCGACCAGCACCGCGTGCTGTCCGAGGAGCTGAAGGCGAACGGTGAACTCGTCGACAGCTCGGGCCTGACCACCGCGAACGCGCGCATCGTCCGGATCCAGGACGGGGTGGCCGCGGTCACCGACGGACCGTTCACCGAAGCCAAGGAAGTCCTGGCCGGCTACTACGTCGTCGACTGCAGTCTCGACCGCGCGACGGAGATCGCCGCGCGACTGCCGGAGGCAAGGTACTCACCCATCGAGATCCGCGAGTTCACAGATCCGCTGGAGAGCTAGCTGTCTGTACTGTCCAGGGGCTTGCCGGCCTCAGCTGGGCGTTGGACACCTGAGACCGGCGAGTCACTGACTCAGACCATCACGTCCCGACAGGTGCGCCGGACGCGAGGATGACCCCACCTGAGGCGGGCTGATCACCCATGCCCCGGCCACCTCGGACGTACACAGTGGTGCCGGGCGCCGGTGCCTGGGCACCGTCACCGAGTCGGAGCGTGGTCGTCATCCCGTTGCTCAGTCTGAGCATCGCCACGCGTCGCGGTCGCACCGACGGAATCGACGAGCTCACCTCGTGGATGCCGGTACACACCGCCGGTTGGATCGAAGCCCGCCCGAGTCCCGCGTTGCCGTGACTCCTCACATCACGGCACTGCTCGGCGAGCCTAGTCATCGCTGACACACTTCCCCCTTCTCATCGTTACTCTCCCCGAGTGATAGATCAGCCAACCCTCGCTGAGAGTGACGGCCTTTTCAAGTGATCGTGACCGGAATCCCGAGTTCCGGAACTGCTGTCCATCAAGAGGCGCGGCAAATCACTGCCCCCCGAAGCCGGTGGTCGCAATCCCCTTGATGATCTGGCGCTGGAAGAACAGGAACACCACGACCAATGGCAGCGCGGCGAGAATCGCGGACGCCATGTTCTGCGCGTACTGCAGCCCGTACGCGCTCTTCACCGTCTGCAGGCCGACCGGCAACGTCATCAGGTGCGCGTCCGTGGTCACGATGAACGGCCACAGGAAGTTGTTCCACGCCCCGATGAACACGAAGATCGCCACCGCAGCAAGGATCGGGCGCGACAACGGCAGTACGACGGACCAGAACACCCGCAGCCGCCCGGCGCCGTCGACCCGCGCCGCATCCTCCAGTTCCACCGGGATCTGGTCGAAGAAACGCTTGAGAATCAGGACCATCGCGGGCGCGAACGCCTGCGGCAGGATGATGCCCCAGTACGTGTCGACCAGGTTGAACGCCAGCATCTGCCGGAACAACGGCACGATCAGCAACTGCGGCGGGATGATGATCGCCGCGATGATCGCGGCGTACAACAATCGCTTGCCCTTGAAGTTCACCCGCGAGAACGCGTAGCCGGCCAGCGCCGACGTGGCGACCGTGATGAACGTGATCGCCACCGACGTGAGCAGGCTGTTCCACGCCCAGGAAGGGATGTCGCCCGCGGACAGCACCTTGCGGTAGGCCTCGAAGCTGAGCCCGTCCGGCGGGTTCAGCGTGATCTGCGACGCACCGGCGTCCGCCTCGGACTTCAGTGATGTGAGCACCGCCCAGGCGAACGGCACCAGCCACGTTACGGCCAGCACCGCAAGTACGAGCAGCGCGGCCATTCTGGACACGCTCCAGGGGTTTTCGCCTGGCTTGTGCGTTTGTTTGATCCCACGGCTGATCCCACGGCTGAGGGTGTAGGTGCTCATGCGGCGCTCCTGCGGTTGATCAGCTTGTACTGCGCCAGCGACACCAGGACGATGAGCGCGAAGAACAGGTACGAGATGGCCGACGAGTAACCGAACCGGTAGCCGGTGAAGCCGGACTCGTAGATGTACTGCACGATCGACCGCGTCTTCCCGGCCGGACCGCCGTTCGTCAGCATGTAGATCTGGTCGAACACCTTCAGCGACGCGAGGATCTGCAAGGTGACGAGCAGCGCCGTGGTCGGTGTCAGCTGCGGGATCACGATCGAGAACAGCTGCCGCCACTTGCCCGCGCCGTCCAGCGCCGCGGCCTCGAACTGCTGCTCGGGAATGTTCTGCAACGCCGCCAGGTAGAGCAGGAAGTTGAACCCGATCGTCCACCACAGCGTGGTGATCACGACCGAGATCATCGCGACCTTCGGATCCTGCAGCCAGGCCACCGGTCCGGCGCCGAACTTGTCCAGTACGCCGTTGATCAGCCCGAGCTTCGGGTTGTACATCCAGCTCCAGAACATGACCACGACGGTGGATGCGAGCAGGTACGGCAGGAAGAACGACAGGCGCCACAGCCAACGCCCGGGCAGGCCGAGATTCACTAGCAGCGCTAGCGCGAGCGACAGGACGATGAGCGGAACCGTGCTCAGCGCCGTGAACCACACCGTGTTCCCGAGCGACTTCCACATGTCCGGGTCGCGCAATGCGTCGGCGTAGTTGGAGAAACCGATCAGTCCGCTTCCCGCACCGGTCAGGGTCTCGCCGGTGAAGCTCAAGTACAGGCCGTAGAGCGCCGGGATCACGAGGAAGAGCACGAACAGTACGGCGAACGGCGCCGCGAACGCCCACCCGGTGAGCGTCGCCCCACGCTTCGCGCGAGCCTTGCCCTGCGCGGTGATCTCCTCCGTCGTTGCCGGCGGAGTGTCGATAGCAGTAGACATCTGAGTCTCTCCTCTCACACCGGTTGCGGACGGTCGAGCAGCTTGTTCAGCCGGGCGACGAAACCGTCGAACCCGGCCGCTGGATCACCACTGCCGAGGAACACGTTCTGCACGTTCTCGGCGAAGTAGTTCTGGAAGTCGCTGCCCGCGCCGCTGAACCACACATCCGGGTCGTAGTTCACGTACGCCGGGATGCCCGCGTAGTTCGACTGCGGCTTCAGCGCCTGGTACTCCGCACTCGTCGCGACCGGCTGGTACGCCGGGATGTGGCCGCCGCCGGCCCACGTCACCGACCGCTTCAGCAGCTCGGCCACCATCGTGTAGACGTGCTTGCGGCGCTCCGGCGACACCTTCGACTGCCGTGGCAGCACGAACGTGTGCGAATCGGCGTACGCCGCCTGCGTCCCGAACATGGTCGGGATCGGTATCGCGTCGACGGGCAGCTTCGCGTCCTTCAGCACCGGGAGTTCCCAGACACCGCCGAAGAACATGCCGCTCTCGCCGTGCAGGAACTCGCTGGTCGCCGTACCGCCGTCGCCGCTGCGCGAGGCGATCGTGTCGTTGAGCAACGATCGGATGAAGGTCAGCGTCTTGACCGCCGCGTCCTTGTCGACCTCCGCCTGCTGACCGGGGACAAGCTTCATCTCCGCGCCGGTCTGCCGGTAGAGCGTGTAGAACAGGCGCCACATCTGCGAGCCGTCACCCAGGTAGCCGTAGGACAGGCCGTGTTTGCCGGTGACCTTCTGCAGCTTGGTCGCGACCTCGGTGAACTCCTCCGGGCTCTTCAGCGTGTGGATGGCCTCCGTGACACCGGCCTTCTCTGCGTGGTCGGTGTTGTAGTAGAGGACGAACGGGTGCGTATCGAGCGCGATCGCGTACAGCTTCCCGTCGTACTGACACTTCTCCCAGACCCGGGCCGGGAAGTCCTCCTTGTGCAGGCCGGCCTCGGCGAGCAGGTCGAGATCCCACGGCTCGAGCAGGCCGCCCGGCGCGTAGCCGGCGATCCGGGACGCGTGCATGATCGCCACGTCCGGAGCCCGGCCGCCGGCCGAGGCCATGGCGAGTTTCGTGTAATAGGGCGGACCCCAGGCGAGCACCGTCTGGGTCGTGCGAAAGCCGAGGTTCGCGGCGTTGACGGCGTCCACCAGGCCTGCCATCACCGTGCCGTCACCACCGGTCAAGAGGTGCCAGTAGTTCAGGTTGGTCGTCGAACGCGACGCACCGGGCGCGCAGCCGACGAGCAACCCACTACCGGCCAGCGCCGCGGCCGCTTTCAGCAGGCTGCGCCGGGAGAAATCTTCACTCATGCGGTCTCCTTCGGGGGGCGACCCGAAAATTACATCGTTAGAATGACCCGCACAAGACTCGGATGTGGGATTTTGTGGAAACGTATCCGTTAGCGTGCGGTACTGGCGCGCTCGACCACGCGGTGCGGGATCATCACCCTCCGCGGCGGCGCACCCCTGTCCGCCATCCGCTCGGCCAGCAGGTCGAGGGCCGCGGCGACGAACGCCCGCCGGTCGAACGCGATCGTGGTCAGCGGCGGGATCATGAACTGGCTGTCGAGGATGTTGTCGAACCCGGCCACCAGGGTCTGCTTCGGTACGTCGATCCCCGCGCTCCACAGTGCGGACAAGGTGCCGGAGGCCAACGTGTCGGTGAAGCAGAAGAACGCGTCCGGCAACTCGTGCTCGGCCAGGTACTTGCCCACCACGGTCGCGGCGCCCTCGGGCCGCCAGCGGTCGAGGCTGATCTCCAGGCTCGGATCGATCGGTACGCCGGCCTCCTCGAGTGCCGCGCGATACCCCGCGGTCCGCAGCCGCGACGCCGCCGTACCCGGGGATTCGGCCGATCCGCCGAGGACTCCGGCGCCGCTCGAGCCGCGCGGGATCTCCGGCGTACCGACGGCCGCGATCCGCCGGCAGCCCTGTGCCAGCAGGTGCTTCGTCAGGTCCTTCGCGGCCGCGACGTTGTCGATCGCGACCTGGCTCACGACGTCCTGGTCGACGTCACCGATCAGCACGAGGGGCGGCAGCGGACCGGCCGTCATCACCGCGCTGTCGTCGAGGTTCACCGGGTTCAGAATCAGGCCGTCCACCAGGTACGCGCGGGCCTTCGAGAGCAGCTCGAACTCGCGGTTCGGCTCGGCCGCCGTCTGCTCGATCTGCACACCCCAGCCGCGTTCGTGGGCGAGCTCGACGACCAGGTGCACGATCTCCGCGGAGTACGGCCGGAGCAGGTCGGGGAGCGCCAGCGCGATCATGCCGGAGCGGCCGTTGCGCAGACCGCGGGCGCTCATGTTCGGCACGTAGTCGAGCTCGGCGAGTGCGCTCTCCACCCGGGCCCGGGTCTCGGGGCGCACGAACACGACGCCGTTGATCACGTTCGACACCGTCTTCGGCGACACCCCGGCGAGCTTCGCGACATCTTTGACGGTGGGACGCATGCCGCCCATTGTCACACCTACACACGTCACGCGCCGCTCCGCTCGACACCCCAGGCTCTCGGGCGAACCTCCATGCATGCACAACCCGCCCGGAGATCGGTTTCCGCACCTGTCTGGACGAGTTGTGCCTGCGCGCAGATGCAAACCAGGCGCTCGGCGCGCTAGCGCGTGACCAAGGCGCCGCCGTTCACGTGCAGGACCTGGGCGGTGAGGTGTCGGGCGGCCGGCGAGGCGAGGAAGTGGATGGTGCCCGCGATGTCGGCGGCCCGCCCCTCGCGTTTCGTCAACGTTGCCTGCAGCAACGTGTGCCGGCGCTCCTCGGTCAGGCGGCCCTGGAAGAACTCGGTGCCGGCGGTGAAACCCGGCGCGACGACGTTCGAGGTCACGCCGCGCGGTCCGAGCTTGGCTGCGACGTCAGCGTTCCACATCGCCAGACCTGCCTTCGAGGCGCCGTACGCACCGGGGCCGCGCGAGCCCGCGATCGAGCCGAGGTGCACGACGGCGGTGGTCAGGCGGGGCTCGAGGGCGGTCGTGGTGAGCACCGCGCTGATCAGGTTGGCCTCCAGATTGGCGAGCCAGTTCGCCTTCAGTTGGGCGAGATCGCCGTCGGGCCGGCCGAAGTCGGTGTTGCCGCCGGCATTGTTGACCAGGACATCGACCCGCTCGGGCAGTTCGTCCAGCAGCCGCCCGACCTGCGCCGGGTCGGTCGCGTCGCACACCACTCCCCTGGCTCCGAGATCGGCAGCGGTCTTCTCGAGTACGTCGGCACGCCGGCCGGTGATCACCACGTCGTCGCCGTCCGCGCGGAATCGCTCCGCGGTCGCCCGCCCGATCCCGGTCGCTCCCCCGGTCACCACGATCGTCCTCATCGCCACACCTCACGTTTAGCTCTAAATGTTTAGATCTAAACGTATCATGGGTCCCGTGGCCGACAACTACCCGCTCGACACCCCGAGCCCGTACCCCGCCGCCGAGATCGCCCGCGCCTGGCAGCGCGAACGGCCCGGTACGCCGACCGACTCGATCGAGATCGTCACTCCCCTGTGGCGGCTGGCGAAGCTGTTCGCCGACGACCGGCGCCGGGTGCTCGCGGACGCCGGCGTGGATCCCGCGACGCTCGATCTGCTCAGCGTGCTGCGGCGCGCGGGCACGCCGTACGAGCTCAGTACGCGCGAGCTGTCCCGCCGTACGCTCGTCACCGCCGGCGCGATCTCGCAGCGGGTCGCCCGCGCCGAGGACAGCGGCCTGGTCACGCGGCGGTCCGCGGACGACGGGAGTCGCGCGGTCGTCGTCACACTCACCGAGGCCGGCCACGACCTGATCGAGCGGACAGTCGACCAGGTGCTCACACGGGAGTCCGAGCTGGTCGCGTCGCTCTCCCCCACCGCCCGCACCCGGCTCGCGGTCCAGCTCCAGGATCTGCTCGACGAGGTCGCCCGAGTGGCCCGCAAACCTTCCTGCTGACAGGCACGACGTCATCCAAAGAAGCGGTTGATATCGGCGAGTTCCTCGGTCAGATCCGCTGGTTCGAAGAGGTCTACCGCGAGGGTGGCGTGCTGCCAGGTGCCGATCGGTCGGCCGGCTTGTACGACGGCGGGACGCAGCATGCCACCGCCCGGGAAGATCGACCTCGGTAGGTCGAAGTGGCGGTTCTGGTAGCCGAGCAGGTACGTGTCGAACTCGCCGACCATCCGTACGTCGTGGCAGCCGGGCAGATCGTCGACGGCGTGGAGCACGGCGGATTCGACCTCGACAGACGTCGTGGCCACCGCCTCGACGGCCCGGCGCGCGAGCGGGACCGGGAGGCCCGACCAGGTCGCAAAGTCGCGTGGCGTGGCGGGTCCGAAGGCGGTCAGGTACCGGCGGGCAAGGTCCTCGGGGTCGCCCTCGAGGACCAGTGGCTTGCCGAGCCAGTCGCGGACGGCGGCCCAGGTTTCGCCGGGTCCGTAGCAGAGGCGTCCGAGCAGGCCGGTGTACCGGATGAGGGCGTAGACCGCCTGCCCTTTCGGCTCGGCGATCAGGCCCGCGCGCACCAGGACGTCGGCCAGTTCCGCGCGGCTGCTCGGCCCGTGCGCCAGCAGGTGGTTCTCGAGTACGTCGGCGGCCTCGGCGCGGATGCGGTCCGGCAGCCCGAGTTCGCCGTACCGGCGTTCGGTGTCCTTGATCAGTTTCGGGCCGAGCAGCCCGAGCAGCGGGCCGGCGTCCTCGGTCGCGACGAGTTGGAGGGTGCCGCGCATGAACCAGCCACGGATCACAGACCGATCGGTTTCCTGAGCGGTCGCGACGTCCGCGAGCGTGGTCGCGGACGATCGGGCGCGGACGGCGTACGACGCTCCTCGCCAGGTCTGGGCCTGGAGTCCCCCCGTCCGGCGCACGACGTCGGCCACCCCTCCGGGGCCGGCCTCGTTCACCGGACGCGCAAGGCAGTTGGCCTGCATCCTGGCCGCCAGTAACCAGTCCACAGACCTCCGCGTCACCCTTGCATGACACCACGAACCGGGCCTGTCCGCATCCCCAAAAGCACAGGTGCCGCCCCGGTCGACCGGGGCGGCGCCTGAGTGAAGGTGCGTCAGAGTGCAGGCTGGACCAGATCGGCGTACGCCGACTGGCCGGTCACGTTCGGGTGGTAGGACTCGCTGACCGGGTTGGACAGGCCGTTGATCCACTCCGGGCTGCCGCACACCGAGTGCCCGATGAACTTCGACGTCGGGTCCACGAACGTGAAGCCGGCCGAGCTCGCCGAGGCGGAGAGCTTCGAGTTCAGCAGGTTGGCGGTCGCGTTCAGCTTGGTCATCTCGTCGGGGCTGAAGAACGTGCCGGCGTTGCAGTCGGTGCCGTTGAACAGGCGCGGGTACCCGACCACGACGACCTTCGCCGACGACGCGCGGCTCCGGATCGACGAGTACAGCGTGTTCAGCCGGCCGGGCAGGGTGTTGTTGATGATCGACTGCGCGTTCGCGACCGCGGTGTTGCAGTCGCCGAGCCACGACGGCTTCGCGCACTCGGTGATCACCGACGAGAAGCCGGCGTCGTTACCGCCGACCTGGACGGACACGATGTTGGTGGAGCTCGTCACCGAGGACAGCTGGTTCGCGGTGACGTCCGCGACCTTTGCGCCGGAGCAGGCCACGAACGTGAGGTTCGCGCCGATCCGGCCGGCGTCGAGGTACGCGTACGCCTTGGTGGAGCGCTGGCAGGACCCGCTGCTCTCGATATAGGTGCGGGTGCCGACACCGGAGGCGTACGAGTCGCCGAGTGCGACGTAGTTCGGTGCCGCGGCATGCGCGACACCCGGGCTGAGCAGCATCGCGGCGCCCAGCGCCGCGGCAGTGAGCAAACTAGCGAATGACTTCATGGGGGCGGACCGCCTTTGCCTGAGCGGGAGGTAGCGATTGAAGTACTCAACGTCACCTTCGCTGACCCACGAGTAACAAACAAGGGCTTGGTAACAAATTCACCGTAGATTCCAGATGACTGTCACCAACTAGAACCGACGAGCCGAGGGTCCCGGGTCAGGAACGCTCCGGGCCGGGGACGGAGAGGGGGTCGAAGCCGTACGGCAGTTCGAGGCGGTGTGCGGCCATCAGGTCGGCGTCGCCGAGGAGGTCGCGGGTCTTGCCGTCCGCCACGATCCGGCCGTCGTCCATCAGCAGGCTTCGCTCGCACAGCTGCAGCGCGTACGGCAGGTCGTGGGTGATCATCAGCAGCGTGACGTCGAGCCCGGCGAGGATGTCGGCGAGCTCGCGACGGGCGGCGGGATCGAGGTTGCTCGACGGCTCGTCGAGGACCAGTACTTCGGGACGCATCGCGAGGACCGTGGCGACGGCGACCCGGCGGCGCTGGCCGAACGACAGGTGGTGTGGAGCGAGGTCGGCTTGGTCCTGCATGCCGACCTGGACCAGCGCCTCGTGGACACGATCGTCCAGCTCCGAGCCGCGCAGACCCAGGTTCGCGGGACCGAACGCCACGTCGTCTCGGACCGTCGGCATGAACAGCTGGTCGTCCGGATCCTGGAAAACCAGACCGACCTTGCGCCGGATCTCGGTCAGGTGCTCCCGGTGCAGCCCGGTGCCGCCGATCTGGATGCGACCGCTCCCGGTCCCACCGGCGACCGACCCGAGGATGCCGTTGAGATGCAGCACGAGCGTGGTCTTGCCGGCCCCGTTCGGACCGAGCAGCGCGACCCGCTCGCCGCGCTCCACGGTGAAGTCGACGCCGAACAGCGCCTGCCGCCCGTCGGGATAGGCGAACACCAGCCGCTCGACCTGAATCGCAGGACCGCTCACAAGGTCACCACCCTAGCCGCGACCGCGATCGCCACCGCGGCGAGGGAGATCGTCAGACCTTCGAGCCACTGCGCCCGGGTCGCACCCGAGACGCTGAGCAACGGCATCCGTCCGTTGTAACCGCGCGACCGCATCGCCAGATGGACGCGCTCGCCACGCTCGAAACTCCGCACGAACAGAGCGCCGACTCCCCCGGCGACCGCCTTCAGATGACCGACCCGGCCGCCGGTGTACCCGCGCGATTCCCGGGCGACTCGCATCCGGTGCAGGTCGTCCGAGACCACGCTCAGGTACCGAACCATGAACGACAGGATCGCCACGAGGGTCGCCGGCAGTCGCAGCCGCTCCAGCCCGGCCAGCAGATCGCGCGGCGCGGTCGTCGCCGACAGCAGGATCGCGGCGATCACCCCGAGCGTGCCCTTCGCCAGCACGTTCCAGGCGCCGAGCACACCCGACTGGGACAGGTGCAGGCCGAGTACGTCGACCTGCGGGCCGGTCGCCACGAACGGCAGCAACAACGCGAACACGATGAACGGCGTCTCGACCGCGAGCCGTCGCGACACCACGGTCGCCGGCAACCTCGCGACGCCGACAGCCGCGACGAGCATCACGGCGTACAGGCCGAATGCCCAGAAGATCGCGGCCGGGGTGGAAACGACGGCGAGCACGAACACGAACAGCGCGACGAGCTTCACCTGCGCCGGAACCCGGTGAACCGGACTGTCCACCGCAACGAGCAGGCCGTCGCCACTCATGAGGCCTTGTTCGTCCGCAGCGATGCGAGCTTGGCGATCGCGAGGCCGAGCACGATCGTCACCAGTACGCCGATGATCCCGGCCAGTGCCCCGGACACCTGCGCGTTGCCGATTCCGTGTACGCCGTAATTGGCCAGCGGACCGCCCGCGACCGCCGAGTGCTTGGCCGCACCCTCGAACCCGAGCTTGGCGCCGACGAACTCCAGCCCGTCCGGGTGCGCGCTCGCGAACAAGCTCACCCCGCCAGCGACGAGCAGCGTCACCGCAATCCCCACACCGAGCGAGCGGCCGGCCGGCTTCACGGCGATCGGCTTGTCCGGCGACACGGTGGAAGTGTTGCCGTCGGCATCGACCAGGACCAGGTCCTGCTGCAGGTGCCGAGCGGCGTACACGAGGTCCGGCCGGGTCGCGACGACCGCGCTGAGCACGGCCGCAGTGATCACCGCCTCGCCGATCCCGACCAGGATGTGCCAGCCGACCATCGCGGTCGCGAGTTTGCCGAGCGGGATGTCGACCGCGCCGCCGATCGCGTACAGCCCGGTGAACGCCAGGGCCGCGACCGGCACCGACACCAGCGCGCCGACGGTCGCCGACGGTACGACGCTGCCGACCCGGCGCGGCAGCACCTTCAGCAACGCCCGCGTCAGGACGTACCCGACGAGGACCGTGATCAGGCCCATCAACGTGATGTTCGTACCCAACGCAGTCAGCCCGCCGTCGGCGAACAACAGCCCCTGCACCAGGAGCACCGTCGCCATCACCAGGACCGCGGTCCACGGCCCGACCAACGCGGCCGCGAGCGCGCCTCCGAGCAGGTGACCGCTGGTGCCCGCGCCGACCGGGAAGTTCACCATCTGCACCGCGAAGACGAACGCCGCGGTCAGGCCAGCCAGCGCCGGACCGGTCTCGCGGAGCTCGCGGTTCGCCCGCTGCAGGCTGAAGCCGACCGCCCCGGCCGCGATCAGACCGGTGGCGACAGACGTAGGCGCGTTGAAGAAACCGTCAGGAACATGCACGCGCCCATTCTTGTTCTTGTTGCGACCGAATCGCAACAAGCGATCTCATAACTCCTTCAGTGCCTCACCGATCGCGCGGTGGAATGTCGGATACGCATAGATCATCTGACGCAGCGTGTTCACCGGTACGGCGGCGTGCACCGCCACCGCCAGCGCGCTGAGCACCTCGCCACCCATCGGGCCCGCACTCGTCGCGCCGACCAGCACGCCCCGGTCGGCGTCCATCACGACCTTGATGAAGCCCTCGTTGCCGGCCTTGTGGATCCAGCCGCGCGTCGAGGCCGGGATCGGGGTCGACCCGGCCCGCACGTTCAGCCCGGCGTCCCGCGCCTGCTGCTCGGTCAGCCCGACCGCACCGATCTCCGGGTCGGTGAACGTGACCCGCGGCATCGCGTGGTAGCTCGCGGTCGGCGCGTCCGCTTCCTGCAGGATGTCGCGGACCGCGATGTCGGCCTGGTACATCGCGTTGTGGGTGAACGCGCCGACTCCGGTGACGTCACCGACCGCCCAGACCTTGTCGCCCGCGCGGACGTGCTCGTCGACCTCGACCCGCCGCGCCGACGGGTCCAGACCGAGCTTCTCCAGGCCGAGGTCCGCCGTCGCCACCCGGCGGCCCGTTGCCACCAGCAACTTCTCGCCACTCGCCGTCGTCCCGTCCGCGAGCGACACGGTGAACGTGCCGCCGTCGTACCCGATCTGCTGCGCGCGGGCGCCGAGGCGGAACGTCACGCCGTCGCGCTCCAGCGCCTCGCGGGCCAGCACACCCGACTCCGGCTCCTCCATCGACAGCACCTCGGGAGCACCTTCGACGACACTCACCTGGACGCCGAAGCGCGCGAACACCTGCGCCAGCTCCATACCGATCGCGCCGCCGCCCAGCACGACCAGCGACGCGGGCAGCGTCTCGACCTCGATCGCCTCCCGGTTCGTCCAGTACGGCGTACCGGCGAGGCCCTCGATCGGCGGGATGGACGGGATCGTCCCGGTCGCGATCACGATGCCGCGCGCCGCCTCGTACTCGTTGTCGCCCGCGCGGAGCGTGTTCGGACCGGTGACGGTGGCGACGTCCTTGATGACGGTCGCGCCCTTGTTCACCAGGCGGTCGACGGCGACCTGGTCGTTCCAGGTGTCGGTCGCCTCCTCGCGGATCCGCTTCGCGACCGGCGCCCAGTCCGGCTGCACCGTCGCCGTACCGGCCATGCCGTCGACGCGACGCGTCTCGGCGACCAGGTTCGCGGCCCGGATCATCATCTTGCTCGGGATGCACCCGTAGTACGGGCACTCACCCCCGACCAGCCGCGACTCGATGCCGACCACGCGCAGTCCGGCCTGCGCCAGCCGACCGGCTGTCTCCTCCCCGCCGACCCCGAGCCCCACCACGACGACATCCACCTGTTCAGCCATGCCGCCCAATCTCCCAGAGCAGACCGAACCGGCCAAGTCTCCACCCGGCGCGTCATCGCACCGTAAGCACGCGTTCACCACCGGCGACCAGCGTCCTGTACCCGCAGAAGTGAGGACAAAGCTGCTCGATTTCTCAGGGCGAGGTCGAGTTCAGCTTCCCGGACCGGGGAGCACGCGAGCGGGGCGGGCTGGTTCCGTGCGGCGATCTACCGGCCGGGTTCTGCGGCTAATCTGCTGCCCATGTACGTGATCGCACACCTCAGTGACCCACATCTCGACGGCTCCGAGGAGGCACGGTCGCGGCTCCGGCGCATCACGTCGTACCTGCGAGAGTTCCGGCGGCCCGTCGATGTCGTGCTGGTCACCGGCGACCTGGCCGACCACGGCCTGCTGGAGGAGTACGCCGAACTCGCCGCGGAGCTGAAGCTGGACGTGCCCGTGTTGGTGTTGCCGGGCAACCACGATGTCAGCGCGCCTTTGCGCGCCGGCCTGGCGTCGTTCGTCGACTCGGCCGGCGACGGGCATCCGGTGCATCAGGTGCACGACGTCGGCGGCGCGCGGTTCGTCCTGCTCGACACCTCGGTGCCGGGCGCCGACCACGGCCTGCTGTCGGCGGAGTCGCTCGCCTGGCTCGACGGCGTACTGGCGGAACCTGTCGACGGCCCGCTGTTCGTGGCGTTCCACCACCCGCCGTTCGAGCTGAACCACCCGGTCCTCGACCAGTGGCTGCTCCGCTCGGGTCCGGAACTCGAGGCCGTACTCCGGGGCAAGCCAATCACCGCCCTGCTCGCCGGGCACGTGCACAACGGCCTGGCAACCACCTTCGCCGGACTGCCGTTCCTGGTCGCAGCAGGGGTCCGCTCGACTCCGCCCCTCCCCTTCGAACCTCCGGCCCCCGGCGGCGGGCTCGTCGACAGCACCACAGCCCACCCCGGCCTGGCACTCCACATCCACACACCGGGCGCCCCGCTCCAAACCCTGTTCCGGCACCCAGCCTGACCTTCGACAGGGCACTAGTGTGCTGACATGTACGTCATCGCGCACCTGAGTGACCCGCATCTCGACGGTTCCGAGGAGGCACGGTCGCGGCTCCGGCGAATCACGTCGTACCTGAACGACTTCCGCCGGCCGGTCGACGTCGTCCTGGTCAGCGGCGATCTCGCCGACCATGGCCAGGACTTCGAGTACGCCGAACTCGCCGCGGAGCTCGAGCTGCCCGTGCCCGTGCTCGTCCTGCCGGGCAACCACGACGTGAGTACGCCGTTCCGCGCCGGTCTCTCGTCGTACATCGACGCGGCGGGCGAGGGGCATCCGGTGCATCAGGTTCGCGATGTCGGGGAGGCCCGCTTCGTGCTGCTCGACACGACGGTCCCCGGCGAGAACCACGGCCTGCTGCCGGAGGAGTCGCTGGCCTGGCTGGACGGCGTACTGCGGGAACCGTTCGACGGACCGCTGTTCGTCGCGTTCCACCAGCCGCCGTTCAACCTGCATCACCCGACGATGGACCAGTGGATGCTCCGCACCCGCGAGCCGTTCGCCGCCGTACTCCAGGACAAACCGGTCACCGCCCTCCTCGCAGGCCACGTCCACAACGCCATCACGGCCACCTTCGCCGGCATCCCGCTCCGCGTAGCCCCGGGGATCCGCTCGTCGATCCCCCTCCCCTTCGAACCCGAGAGCCCAACCGGAACCCTCGTAGACCCCACCACCGAACCCGGCTTCGCCCTCCACATCCACGTACCCGGAGAGCCCCTCCAAACCGTCTACCGGTATCCGCGCTAACCAGCCGAGAGTTGGGGAGGATTTTGCACCCGAAACGGCACGAAATCCTCCCCAAGTCCGGCTAGAAGTTGATCATGTGGCCTTCGAGGCCGTGGAAGGCTTCTTGGAGGGCTTCGCTGAGGGTCGGGTGGGCGTGGACGTTGCGGGCCAGTTCCTTGGTGGTCAGGTCCCACTTCTGGGCCAGGGTCAGCTCGGGCAGGAGCTCGGTGACCTCGGGGCCGATCAGGTGCGCGCCGAGGAGTTCGCCGTACTTGCTGTCGCTGATCACCTTGACGAAACCGGTCGGGTCGCCGAGGCCGTGCGCCTTGCCGTTCGCGGTGAACGGGAACTTGGCGACCTTGACGTCGAAGCCCTCCAGCCGGGCCTCTTCCTCGGTCCAGCCGAAGCTGGCGATCTGCGGCTGGCAGAACGTCGCCCGCGGGATCATCTTGTAGTCGAGCTCCATCGTCTCGTGCCCGGCGATGGTCTCGGCCGCGATCACGCCCATCGCCTCGGCGGCGTGCGCGAGCATCAGCTTCGCGGTCACGTCGCCGATCGCGAAGATGTTCGGCACGTTGGTCCGGCAGAAGCCGTCGATGCCGATCGCGCCGCGCTCGGTCAGCTGGACGCCGATCTTGTCCAGGCCGTAGCCGTCGACGCGCGGCTGGAAGCCGATCGCCTGCAGGACCTTGTCGGCCTCCAGTGTCTGCTGTACGCCGTCCTTGCCGGTCACCGTCACCTTGACCGAGGAGCCGGAGTCGTCGATCGAGTCCACCCGGGTGCCGGTCAGTACGTCGACGCCGAGCTTCTTGTAGGCCTTGGCCAGCTCCTTGGAGACCTCGATGTCCTCCAGCGGGACGACCCGGTCGAGGAACTCGACGATCGTCACCTTGACGCCGTAGTTCGCCAGCACGTACGCGAACTCGACGCCGATCGCACCCGCGCCGGCGATCACGATCGAGCCGGGCAGCTCCTCGGTGAGGATCTGCTCCTCGTACGTCACGACGCGCTCGCTGAGCTGGGTGCCCGGTAGCAGCTTGGTGGTCGCGCCGGTCGCCACGATGCAGGAGCCGAACGTGACGGTCTCCGACGAGCCGTCGTTCAGCGTCACGTCCAGGGTGTTGGCGTCGGTGAACGAGCCCCAGCCGTCGAACTCGGTGATGCTGTTCTTCTTCATCAGGAAGTGGACGCCCTTGACGCGGCCGTCGGCGACCTTCCGGCTGCGCTGCACCGCGGTCGGGAAGTCGAAGGTCACCTCACCGCTGATACCGAAGGTCTTCGCCTCCGTCCGGAAGATGTGCGACAGCTCGGCGTTCCGCAGCAGCGCCTTGGACGGGATACAGCCCACGTTCAGGCAGACACCGCCCCAGTATTTCTTCTCGATGATGGCGGTTTTGAGGCCGAGCTGGGCAGCGCGGATCGCCGCGACGTACCCACCCGGACCGGCGCCGAGGACAACAACGTCAAAGTGCGAGGCCATGCAGTGAACTTTAGCCGGGGTTCCGTAAGGACCGTACGCCGCCTACGCTGGGCTGGTGCGTGAGGCGCCGTACGGACGATGCGGCATGGGGGACGGATGAATCTGGGGAGACATCGGGGGCTGCGGCTAGCAGCACTCGGCACACTGCTGGCAGTGGTGGCACTGCCTGCGTACGCCGATGACCCGACCCCGTCGACCACCGAGCCGCCGCCTGCCTCCGTCACCGACGTCAACCGCTCTCTCGAGCAGCTCCAGGCCGAGGCCGCGGCCGTCCAGGCCGACTTCGCCAAGGCGACCATCGCCTACACCAAGGCCCTGAAGGAGGCGCAGGCCGCCGAGGCAGCCGCGAAGAGGGCGGAAACCAGCGCGGCCGCCTCCAAGGGCCTGTCCGACGAGGAGCGCCGCCGGCTCGGCGTGATCACCGCGCAGGCGTACCAGCTGGGCATCCCGACCGTGATGGGCACCGAGTCGATGCTCTGGTCGCTCGCCCCGATCGCCGAGAACCTTCAGGAGATCGCCGACCGGCAGACCGCGATCACCCAACTCGGCAGCACCCAGGTGTCGCAGTACAACAAGGCCATGGCCGCCGAGGCCGAGTCCAACCGGCTCAAGGCGGACGCGACCACGAAGCGCACCGCCGCGAACGAGGCCGCGGCGAAGGCTCAGGAGCTCAGCAACCAGGTGCAGCACAAGGCCGCCAGTGCAGCTGCGGCGATGGCTGACCAGACGGCCGATCTCGATGTCGCCTCTGCACTGTCGAAGCAGCTCCAGATAGCGCGCAACCAGCAGGCGCTCGCCCGCTGGCAGACGTACCTGACCGAGCTCGCGGCCACGAAGGTCACTCCCCCGGCGGCCGCCGTACTCAAGAACCCGAGCAAGCTGCCGACCGGGCTGGCACCGCTGACTCGTCGCGGCGCAGCCGTCCCCGGTGTCGCGTCGGTGGCTGTCGCCGGCCGGACCGTGCGGGTCATGTCGGCCGAGACGATCCGGGCGGTCAACCAGGCATTCAGCCTGGTCGGGAAGCTGTACGGCGTTGCCGCGACGGGCCCGGACACGTACGGCTGCCTCGGAGCAGCCCGCGTCGCGTGGCAGCCGTACACGACCCTGCCGAACCTGGTCAGCAAGGTCTACCCGGACTACCAGGCCGTCCCGAACACGCAGATCCAGCCAGGCGACCTGCTCGTCATGGGTAGCAAGTCCCTCGGCCTCGTCCACATCGGCATCGCGCTCGACAACGGCGAGATGATCGCCGCCGACGAGTCGAAGGGCTCGGTCGTCGTCACCACGGTCCCCGACAACCTGTACGCCGCACTCCGCCCGACGCTCGGCGCCCCAACCAAGCCCCAGGTCGCGCCGGTGTCGACGTCCGAGGCGTACGCGTTCCGGTGCGGCAACACCGCCACGTCGTACGACGTCGGCTCGGGCTCCTGGACCTGGCCGCTGCCGGACGGGACCTACGAGATCGGTACGCCGTTCGGCCAGTCGGGATCCATGTGGTCGACCGGATTCCACACCGGCCAGGACTTCCCGGCCCCGGTCGGTACGACGGTCCGCGCCGTGACCTCCGGCGTCGTACGCGTCGAGCACCC
This sequence comes from Kribbella sp. NPDC055110, assembly GCF_053607525.1. Classification (NCBI taxonomy): domain Bacteria; kingdom Bacillati; phylum Actinomycetota; class Actinomycetes; order Propionibacteriales; family Kribbellaceae; genus Kribbella; species Kribbella sp. NPDC055110. Next base: position 601,495 of record NZ_JBSGTS010000001.1, on the reverse strand, counting down.
CGCCTGGGCCGGCAACCTGGTGCGGATCGACCACGGCAACGGTTTGGAGACCCTCTACGCGCACCTGAGCCGGGTCGACGTCACGGACGGGCAGCAAGTGACGGCCGGGCAGCAGATCGGTGCCGTCGGCACCGAAGGGAACTCGACCGGTCCGCACCTGCATTTCGAGGTCCGGCTCGGCGGCGACCCGGTCAACCCGATGCCGTTCCTGGCGACCGGTTCCGCGAGCACCGGGTGGGGCGGCTACAGCAACGGCATGATCCCGTCCGGCAAGCTGTGCACGATCGGGTCCGGGCACATGCTCAGATGCGACGCCGCCGCGGCGTACCTGAAGCTCGCCGCCGCCTACCGCGCACAGTTCGGCAAGTCACTCTGCATCACCGACTCCTACCGTTCGTACGCGTCCCAGGTCAGCCTCTACCAGCGCAAGCCCTCACTGGCCGCGCTCCCGGGCACGTCCAACCACGGCTGGGGCGTTGCGGTCGACCTCTGCGGCGGCGTCGACAAGTACAACACCACCCAATACCAGTGGATGAAGTCGCACGCGTCGGCGTACGGCTGGCTGCACCCGGCCTGGGCCGACCAGGGCGGTAACCGGGAAGAGCCGTGGCACTGGGAGTTCGGCAACCCGGCCGCTGCCTAGCCGCCCGGTAGTCTGGAGCCGTGGCCGAGAAACAGAGTCCCGACCGCACCGATCACAACATCACGCTGGATGCAGCGGACGACCGGTGGGAATGGCGGAGGCGGATTCGCGAGAATCCGAGGAAGTTGCTGTTCTACCGGATCGGCGTGGGCGTTCTCGGCGGAGTGCTGATCATTGCCGCGCCGCTGACCGGATGGTTGCCGGGGCCGGGCGGGATCCCGTTGTTCATCGCGGGTCTCGCCGTGCTCGCGAGCGAGTTCGAATGGGCCCAGCGGCTGCTGTACCGGGTCAAGGACTGGGTGAAGGCGCTCACCGCCTGGACCGGCAAGCAGCCCGCCTGGCTGAAGGCGCTCGGGACGCTGGCGCTGTTCCTCTGCGTGCTCGTCGCGATCTGGCTCTACATGGCCGTGCTCGGCGTGCCGGGCTGGCTGCCCGACTCGTGGGAGTCATTCCTGCACGAACTGCCCCTGCTTCACTGAGTACGGCGGCAACTCGACCAGTTCACTCATGTTCTGAGCCAGCTTGAGCATCTGGTTCAGGAAGAACGGCCGGTCGAGGATCTTGTTCCGCGCCGCGATCCCGAACCGGGTCGCCGGCGCCAGGAACGAGCCCGCGCGGCTGCCGTCCTGGGTCTTCGACACGGCCTTCCGCAGCCGCTCCTCGTACCGGTCGAACGCGGTCCGGAAGTCGCCTCGCGCCAACTCCCCCGCCAGCACGTAGGCGCCGACAACCGCCGTACCGGTGCCGAGCGCTCCGAACGTGGCGCCGTACCCCGCGTCGCCGAGCAGCACGATCCGGTCGGTCGACCAGCGGTCCACGCGAACCCGGCTGATCGAGTCGAAGTACAGCTCCGTTGCTGACGGCAACGCTTCGAGCAACTCCGGGACGTGCCAGCCGAGACCGCTGAACCGTTCCCGCAGGATCGCCTTCTGCTGATCCAGGTCGCGCCGGTTGTACTCCAGCACCGGCGACTTGAACGCGAACAGCGTCTGCGCCAGCCCCGGATCGCGACGGTCCGCGCCGACACTCGCGAGCTTTCCAGGCACGTTGTACATCAGCGTGTCACCAGAGATCCCGAGCGTGTTCGGCACCTCCCAGCCGCCCACGTAGTAGTTCAGGTGCCGCTCGACGACCTGCTCCGCCGGCCACGCCAGCCGCCGTACGACGGAGTGCATCCCGTCCGCGCCGATCACCAGGTCGTACGTCTCCTCGCTACCGCTCTCGAACCGCACGTCCACGCCGTCCGCGTGCTCCCGCAGGCTCGCGATCGAGTCGCCGAAGCGGTACGTCGCTTGCGCGCGGCTGTGCTCGTACAACACCCGCGACAGGTCTGCCCGCAGTACCTCCAGCTCACCGCCGGCGAACTCCGCCGGTAGCCGCATCAACTTGCGGCCCGACTCATCGACGAACCGCATCGCGTTCCCGCCCGTCTGCAGGGACCGCAGGTCCTCGAGCACGCCCATGCGCTCCAGAACGGTGGTGAACACCTCACCGCGGAAGTCCACCGCATACCCGCCCTGCCGCAGCGCCGGCGCAATCTCCACGAGCGTCACGTCGTGTCCCGCGCGGCCCAGCCAGAGCGCCACCGACGGGCCCGCCACGCTCGCACCCGAAACCAGAACCTTCATCGTCGCCTCCATCGAGAGTAACTGTGTCTGCCGGACACAGTAATGTGTATGGTAGACACAGTTCAAGCAAATAAGGAAGGACGGCGATGACCGAACTGCTCTGGGGCAAGGAACCGGCCCGGACGCGCGGCCCGAAGCCGGCGATCACGCTGACCGCCATCGCCGAGGTCGCGATCGCGATCGCGGACGCCGAGGGCCTCGACGCGGTCTCGATGCAACGCGTCGCCGGCGAACTGCCGGTCACGAAGATGGCGCTCTACCGGTACGTCCCCGGCAAGACCGAGCTGGTCGCGGTGATGAGCGACCTGGCGATGGGCGGCCCGCCGGACCACCCCGCCGTACCGTGGCGCGACGCGCTACGCACGTGGGCCATCGACCTGTACGACGGATTCACGCGGCACCCATGGCTGCTGCAGTCCACCATCGGCCGCCGCCTGCTCGGCCCGAACGAACTCGCCTGGATGGAACGCGGCGTGGCGGCGCTGACCGGCTCCGGGCTGAGCGGCGGCGAGCAACTGGACTCGATCCTGGTGATTACGAGTCATGTCCGGAACATCGCGCAGCAGTCCACCACCTTCCCCGGGCACACGACCGGACTGACCGAGGAGGACATGCAGCAGGCGCTCGCCGAGATCCTGGCCTCGGAGGCCGACCGGTTCCCGCATCTGACCACCGCGATGCGTACGTCGGCCGGGAGTGAGAACCAGGGTCTGGAGTTCGGCCTGGAGCGGATCCTAGACGGTCTGGAGCTGCTGATCAGTGGCCGGACGGACTGAGCCGGATCCCATTGAAACGTTGTCGATAGACCGATGCCGACAATCCGTAGTGGGACTTGAAGCGGCGGGCGAAGTAGTTCTGGTCGGGCCAGCCGACGGACTCGCCGATCCGGTGGATCGGCAGGTCGGTGTGCAGCAGGCGATCGGCCGCGAGCTCGACGCGATGCCGCGACAGGTACGCCATCGGCGGCAGCCCGGTCACCGACTTGAACAGCCGGACCAGGTACCCGGGCGCGAGGTGCAGCTCCCCCGCGAGATCGGTCAGCGTCCAGTGCCGGGCCGGGTCGGCCTCCATCATCCGCATCGCATCGACGACGGCCGGATGGGTGTACTCGCCGCGCTGGTCGGTTTCGGCGACGGTTCGCGCGACGCAACTCAGGTACAACGACAGCCAGCCGATCAGTTCGCCGCGGTGCCGGCTCAGGGGCTGGTTCCGTAGCCGGCGCAATCCGTCCAGGTGGCCGACCGCCTCCTTCAAGGTCGCCGGATCGAGATGCGTGGCGAGCATGCCACGGCGCTGCGCAGAGAACGGTCCGGTCCACAACAGGTAACCCAGCAAGGGATCCTCGCGCGCCCAGGCGAGCTCGCGGCGGACCAGGTCGGCGGAGAAGCAGCAGTTGTAGACCTCGAGCTCGTCGCACTCGACGTACTCGTGCCAGACGCCCGGACGCAGCAGGATCGCGTCGCCGGCGCGCACCCGCTGGCGGCCGGCGAGGCTGTGGTGCACGCCTTCACCGCTGGTGACGAGCAGCAGCTCGAAGAAGCTGTGCGTGTGCAGCGGATGGGACTTTTCGTGCAGGTGTGTACCCGCGTGCACCACTGTCCCTTCGACGAAGTGCAAGACGGTTCCACGGGTCCTCACGGGCTCATCGGCCATAGGTCACGATACGAGCCGAAGTGCAGATCGTGCTAGATCGAGTGCACATCGGGCTAGTAGCCGGCGACTGCCGGTCGCAGGATCGGGGAACAGGCGAAACGTCCTCGCCGGTCCATCAGCCAAAGTTCGGCCGTTTTGCCAGCGCACCCAATGAATCGTTTCATCAGCGCCTTGGTTGGAGTCACATGTCGCAACTCGCCGCACCCACCGCCCTCCGCTTCGAGCATCGACCTGCACCCGTACTGGGCCTAGGCACCGCGAGCCCGCGGATCTCCTGGCAGGTCCCGGCCGCGGACGCCGGCTACGCGCAGACGGCGTACGAGGTCGAGATCACCACCGGAACCACGGAAGTCTTCACGGTCCAGTCACCCGACCAGGTCCTGGTGCCCTGGCCGGGCGCGGCGCTCACGTCGCGTGAGTCCGCCCAGGTGCGGGTCCGCGTCCGCGGCAACGACGACTGGAGCGAGTGGAGCGAACCCGCAACGGTCGAGGCCGGGCTGCTCACCCCCGACGACTGGACGGCCCGGTTCGTCAGCCCGCGCAACAACCCGCACGGCTCCCCCGCCCCGCTCGTCGCCGGCACCGCGGACCTCCCGGACGGCGTCGTGAGGGCCCGCTTGTACGCGACGTCGTACGGCATCTACATCCCCGAGCTCAACGGGCAACGGGTCGGCACCGAGGAGCTCGCGCCCGGCTGGACGTCGTACCAGTTCCGGCTCCGCTATCAGACGTACGACGTGACCGAGCTTGTTCGACCTGGTGAGAACACGCTCGAGTTCCTCGTCGGCAACGCGTGGTACCGCGGCCGGATCGGCTTCCAGAACCAGAAGCAGCTGTACGGCGAGCGCCTCGCCGTCCTCGCCCAGCTCGAGGTCACCACCGAGGACGGCCAGGTCCACACGCTCGCGAGCGACGGCACCTGGACCTCCCGGGAGAGCAACGTCCTCGCCGACGACCTGTACGACGGCCAGACCACGGACCTGCGCCGGCAACCCGGAGAGCGCTCTCTGGTGGACGTTCTCGACGCCGACCTGAACCTGCTGGTCGCTCCCGACGGCCCGCCGGTCCGGATCACCGACGTCCTGCCCGCGGTCGAGATCACCACATCCCCGTCCGGCAAGACCCTCGTCGACTTCGGGCAGAACCTCGTCGGCCGCGTCCGCCTGACCGTCCGCGGCCAGGCCGGGGGCGACGAGATCGTCCTGCGGCACGCGGAGGTCCTGGAGAACGGCGAACTCGGCGTCCGCCCGCTCCGCACCGCGAAGGCGACCGACACCTACATCCTGGCCGGCCCCGACGAGGTCACCCTCGACTCGCCGCTCACCTTCCACGGCTTCCGGTACGCCGAAGTCACGGGCGTGAGCGCTCTGTCGAAGGACGACATCGTGGCCGTCGTCGTGGGCACGGACCTGCGCCGCACCGGCTGGTTCGAGTCGTCGGACGAGCTGCTCAACAAGTTCCACGACAACGTGGTGTGGGGCATGCGCGGCAACTTCGTCGACGTACCGACCGACTGCCCGCAGCGCGACGAGCGCCTCGGCTGGACCGGCGACATCCAGGTCTTCTCCCCGAGCGCGAGCTTCCTGTTCGACACCGCCGGCTTCCTCACCAACTGGCTCGCCGACCTGGCGGCCGAGCAGCACAAGGACGGATCCGTGCCGTACGTCGTGCCGGACGTGCTGAGGGACGCGCACCCGGCGACCGCGGCTTGGGGTGACGCGGCAACAATCGTGCCCTGGGTGATCTACCAGCGCACCGGCGACGTGGGCCTCCTCGCCCGCCAACTGCCGAGCATGCGCGCCTGGGTCGACAAGATGGCCGACCTGGCCGGCCACGACCTGCTCTGGTCCGGCGGGTTCCAGTTCGGCGACTGGCTCGACCCGACGGCTCCTCCGGAGAACGCGTTCAAGGCCAAGGCCGATGCCGACGTGGTCGCGACCGCTCACCTGGCGCGCTCGGCCGAGGTCGTCGCGCAGGCCGCCGAGATCGTCGGCCAGCCCGACGTCGCCCGTCAGTACGCCACTCTGGCCGACGGCGTCCGGCAGGCGTTCGCCAACGAGTACGTCACCGCCGGCGGCCGCGTACTGAGCGACGCGGCAACGACCTACGCCCTCGCGCTGCAGTGGGCCTTGCTGCCGACCGACACCCAGCGGCGCGGCGCCGGCGATCGGCTCGCCGACCTCGTCCGTACGTCGGGGTTCCGGATCAGTACCGGATTCGTCGGAACGCCGCTGATTGCGGACGCACTGGCCGATACCGGACATCCTGACCTGGCATACCGGCTCCTGCTACAGACAGGCTGCCCGTCTTGGCTGTACGCAGTGACGATGGGAGCCACGACGATCTGGGAACGCTACGACAGCATGCTGCCCGACGGCAGCATCAATCCCGGCGAGATGACGTCGTTCAACCACTACGCCCTCGGCGCGGTCGCCGATTGGATGCACCGCCGGGTGGCGGGCCTGGCCGCGGTCGATCCCGGCTACCGGACCTTCGAGGTACGCCCACTCCTCACCGACCACCTGACGAAGGCATCCGCCAAGCACGTCACGCCGTACGGCGAGGCCGCCGTGGCGTGGACCCGCGAGAACGGTCAGGTCACGCTGTCCGTGACGGTGCCGGTCGGATCCAAGGCCCGCGTCGCGGTTCCTGGACAGGACGAGCCGGTCGAGGTCGGTCACGGAACGCACGAGTGGACCGCCGACGACCCGTACGCCGAGGCGCCCGCAGTCCCCGCCGACGCCACGATCCGTCAGCTCGTCGACAACGCCCCGGCCTGGACCGCGATCGTCGCAGCCGCCGTCGAAGACGAGGTGGTTGCCGACGACACCGACCTGGCCGCTCGGCTGGAGCGCTACCTCGACCGGCCGGCCGCGGAGCTGATCGGCGTGCTCGGCCGCTTCCGGAACGGCCCCACCGCCCAGGCCCTGCAGACCGAGCTCGACGCGCGACTCACCCACTAGCCCACTCACCGACCGCCCCGCTGCCGCGACATACATCCCCTTGGAGGTCATGATGAGGTTCCGCCCAGGAGCCAGCGGACTCGCTCTGCTGGCTGTCTGTTCACTAACCCTTACCGCGTGCAGCGCGGGCAGTCTCGGATCCAGCGACGACGCCGGTGGCAACGGCGCCGTCGAGATCACGTACCTGATCGGTAACCAGGACCAGGATCTGAAGGACGCCAAGCAACTGGTGAAGGACTTCACCGCGAAGAACGCCGGGATCACGATCAAGATCGAGACCCGGCCGGCCGGCACCGAGGGCGACAACATCGTCAAGACCCGGCTGTCCACCGGCGACATGCCGGAGGTGTTCAACTACAACACCGGGTCGCTCTTCCAGGCGATCGCGCCGCAGAAGAACCTGGTCTCGCTCAGCGACCAGCCGTACGTCGGCAACCTGGACGACAACTTCAAGAACACCGTGACCGCCGACGGACAGGTCTACGGCGTGCCCGTCGGCGGGTTCATGGGCGGAGCGGTGCTGTACAACATCCCGATCTACAAACGGCTCGGGCTGACGCCGCCGAAGACGTGGGCCGAGTTCATGTCGAACAGCGCGAAGATCAAGGCGGCCGGGATCGCGCCGGTGATCCAGACGTACGGCGAGACCTGGACCGCGCAGCTGTTCGTCCTCGGCGACTTCCACAACGTCGCCGCCGCGGAGCCGGACTTCGCTGACAAGTACACCAAGAACGAGGCGAAGTACGCCACGTCACCGGCGGCGCTGAAGGGGTTCGAGCACACCCAGGCCGTCCACGACGCCGGCTTCGAGAACAAGGACTTCGCCTCGGCCAAGCTGCCGGACGGACTCAAGATGCTTGCCACCGGCAAGGGCGCCCAGTACCCGATCCTGTCGGGCGTGGTCGACAACATGATGGCCACCTATCCCGACGCGGCCAAGAACGTCGGGCTGTTCGCGCTGCCTGGTGACGACGCGAGCAAGAACGGCCTGACCGTATGGACGCCGGGCGCCAACTACATCCCGAAGACCGCGACCGGCGCCAAGCTGGACGCGGCCAAGAAGTTCCTCGCGTTCATCGCCAGCCCCGACGGCTGCAAGTCGCAGGCCACATCCGGGGCGCCGACCGGTCCGTACGCGATCAAGGGCTGCGCGCTGCCGGCCGACGTACCGCAAGCCATCAAGGACATGCAGCCGTACCTCGACAAGCCCGGCGGGTCCAGCCTCGCGCTGGAGTTCGTGTCCCCGGTCAAGGGCCCGTCGCTCTCGCAGATCACGGTCGAGGTCGGCTCGGGGATCCGGAAGGCGAAGGACGGCGCCGCCCGGTACGACGAGGACGTGAAGAAGCAGGCCCAGCAACTCGGGCTGGCGGGTTGGTGAGGATCCGTGGCCGTCACTTCTTCGGTGAAACCACAGGAACGTAGCAAGGCCGCCCCGGCCGCTTCGGCGGCCGGGAGCAAGGTCTACCGGCCGTACTCGAACTGGTTCTTCCTGCCGTCCGCGATCATCTACAGCGTCCTGTTCCTGGTCCCGACGTTCGCCTCGTTGTACTTCAGCCTCACCCGCTGGAGTCTGTTCGACTCGAAGTTCGTCGGGCTGGACAACTTCAAGCTGTTCTTCCAGGAGCCGGCGCTGGTCAAGGGCTTCACCAACACCCTGCTGTACGCCGTCGTCACGTCCGGGTCGAAGGTGGTGCTCGGGCTGCTGCTCGCGGTCCTGCTGACGTCGCAGATCGTTGCCCGCGGCTACCTCCGCTCGGTGGTGTTCTTCCCGGTACTGGTCTCCACGATCGGCGTCGGCCTGACGTTCACCGTGCTGATGAACCCCGAGCGCGGCCTGATCAACGGCGCGCTCAGCGTGATCGGGATCGACGGTCCCGGCTGGCTGACCGACCCGAAGTGGGCACTGCTGTCGGTCGCGGCGGTCGACGTCTGGAAGGGCGTCGGCCTGGCCACACTGATCTACATCGCGGGGATCGTGTCGATTCCGCGCGAGTACATCGAGGCGGCCCGGGTCGACGGGGCCGGGTCCTGGGAGACGTTCCGGCGGGTCGTGCTGCCGCTGTCCCGGCCGGCCACGGTCACGGTCATCATCCTGTCGCTGATCGGGGGGCTGCGATCGTTCGACCTGATCTGGGCGATGACGCAGGGCGGTCCAGGATTCACCTCGGACGTGATCGCCTCGGTGATCTACAAGCAGTACCAGGCCGGGTTCTACGGCCTGTCGACCGCGGGCAACGTGGTGCTGTTCGTCACCGTCACCGCGATCGTCCTCCCGCTGTCGTGGTTCCTGAATCGCAAGGAGGTGGACATGTGAGCACCGCTGAGCTCGTCAATCATCGGCCGGCCCGGAAGTGGGCGCTCAGCGCGGTCGCGATCCTGGCCTCGATCGTGGTGTTCGTCATCCCGTTCGCGTTCATCGTGCTGACCGCCGTGAAGGACCGGCAGCAGTCCGCGGACCTGAACTTCGCCTGGCCGCACCAGTTCCGGATCGTGCAGAACTTCGTCGAGGTGATCAAGGCCCGCGACTACATGCTGGTGATCGCCTTCATCAACAGCACCATCCTGACCGTCGTCAGCGTCGCCGGCATGGTGATCCTGGCCGCCATGGCCGGCTTCGTCCTGCAGCGCCGCCGAAGCCGCTGGAACGGCCTGATCAATTTCCTGGTCCTGTCCGGCCTGATCATCCCGCCGGCCGTCGTGCCGACCATCTGGGTGCTGCAGAAGCTGGGTCTGTTCAAGACGATGCCGGGCCTGATCCTGATCGAAATAGCCTTCGGGCTCTCGTTCTGCATCCTGCTTTTCCGGGCCTTCGTCGCCACCATCCCCCGCGAACTCGACGAAGCCGCCGTCATCGACGGCGCCGGTCCGCTCGGCCTGTTCTTCCGGGTCATCTTCCCGTTGCTGAGATCCGTGATCGTCACCGTGGTCGTGGTGCAGTCCGTCGCCGTCTTCAACGACTTCACCAACCCGCTGTACTTCCTGCCCGGGGACCAGAACGCGACCGTCCAACTGACGCTCTACAACTTCAACAGCCAGTTCTCGACTCAGTACAACCTGCTGTTCATGAACATCCTGCTGATCACGATCCCGCCGCTGGTCATGTTCTTGTTCTTCAACCGGCAGATCGTGGCGGGCATGACGTCCGGAGCGATCAAGGGGTAGCCGGTTTGCGGACGATCAGGGCCGCCTGGGCCGCGTCCTTCTCACCGGGCAGCGCCGCGCGCGTCAGGGTCGCCACCTCGGCGAACCCGGCGCTCGCGAGCAGCCCGGCCACGTCCGCGACGTCGTACATGTAGACCTCGAGGTCTATGTCATGACCGTAGGCGTTCCGGAGCTCCCGGCTGCCGGCACCGACCTTGAACCCGTGCACCAAGTGGCCGCCGGGCCGCAGCACGCGGAACAGCTCCGCGAAAATCCCCGGAAGGTCCTCGCGTGGAGTGTGAACGAGCGAATACCACGCGAGGGCCCCGGCGAGCTCGCCGTCCTTCAGGTCCAGGTCGTACAGCGACCCGACCTCGAACCGCAGCTCCGGATACTCCCACCGCGCCACCTCGATCATCCCCGGCGTCAGATCGACCCCGAACACGTCCATCCCCCGACCGGACAGGTACGACGTGATGCGCCCGGTGCCGCACCCGAGATCCCCCACCGGCCCGTCCGGGACGAGCCGCCCGAAATAGTCGAGGGCACCTGACTCGAACGGATCCTCGCGGTGGTAGTCGCGAAGGATCGCGTGGTAGGAGGTGGCGGCGGCGTTGTACGACCCTTGAATATCGTTCACGCGAGAACCTTAGGAAGGCCCTCCGACAGTTTCTCGTAGTCCGCCAGCGAGTTGTACGCATGCGCCGACAACCGGATGAATCCACGGTCGTCGAAGCCGGTGAGTGTGATCTCGGCCTTCAGCTCGCGGGACACGCGCAGCTTCAGTGCGTCGCCACCGCTGAGGTCGAACGAGGAAGGCAGCTCGACCAGGCGCATCGTCGCCGGCGGGTGCGCGACCTCGGCGACGCCGGTCCCGAGCGCCTTCGCCAGGACCTTCGCGCCCTCCTCGACCAGAGTGGTCAGCTGCGGGCGACGCGTCGCCCAGTCGAGATCCGCGAGGACCCGCAACGACTCCGGCGCCGCGATCCACGGCACGTAGTCGTACGTGCCAAGCATGTCGAAGCGCTCCGGCATCCGCTCGTCGTACTCGGACCACGACACGATCAGCGGCATGGACGCCGTACGCCATTGCTCGGCGACGACCAGCCCGGCGGTTGCCCGCGGCGCGGCCGGCCACTTGTGGAAGTTGCCGGTCCAGAAGTCGGCGCCTGCGGCGGCGGGTGCGTCGATCAGCGCCGGGGCGTGCGCGCCGTCGACCACGATCGGTACGCCGCGTTCGTGCGCGGCCGCCACCAGCGCATCGACCGGGAACACCTTCGCCGTACCCGAGGTGATCTGGTCCACGATCAGCACGGACGCGCCGTCCAGGCGGTTCGCGATCAGCGCGACCACGGTCTCGTCGTCGGCCTCGATCGGGATCTCGACGATCACCACCTCGGCGCCGTGCGCCTTCGCGAACCGCTCGGCCGCGAACCGCACCGCGCCGTACGCGTGATCGGTCAGCACGATCCGGCTGCCGGCCGGGATCGGCAGCGTCTGGAGCGCGACAGTCACGCCGGCGCTCGCGTTCGCGACGAGCGCGAACCCGTCCGGGTCGGTCTCCAGGTACGCCGCCAGCGCCAGGCGGCTCGCGGTCAGCCGGTCGGCGACGGTACGGAACCAGACCATCGGGTTGGCGTCCATCTCGGCGCGGAGGCCGGCCATCACCTCCTGCGTGCGGCGCGGCACAGCGCCGTACGAGCCATGGTTGAGGTGCAGAACGCCGGGATCGAGGGTCCACAGGTCGGGGCGGGGGCTGAGCACCACCTAACGGTACATACTGCACAGGTGTACCCCTACCTCGACCACGACGGACCGATCGCGATGGCCCATCGAGGCGGCGCCAAGCACCCGGACAACATCGGCTACGAGAACTCGCTGCACGCGTTCCAGAACGCCGTCGACCTCGGGTACACCTACCTCGAGACCGACCTGCACGCGACCAGCGACGGCGTCGTGATCGCGTTCCACGACCACAAGCTCGACCGGGTCACCGACCGGACCGGGGTGATCGCCGAGCTGCCGTGGTCGGAGGTCAGCAAGGCGAAGATCAACGGCCACGAGCCGATCCCCCGCCTCGACGAGCTGCTCGAGCACTTCCCGGACATCCGGTTCAACCTCGACATCAAGGCCGAGGGCGGCCTCGAACCGGCCGCCAAGGTCCTGAGCGCCGCGAACGCGATCGACCGGATCTGCGTGTCGTCGTTCTCGCAGTCGCGGGTCCGCCGGATCCGCAAGCTGCTCGGGCCCCGGCTGTGCACCGGGTACGGCGAGTGGGAGATCGTCCTGATCCGGTTCCTGCCGTTCGCGCTGAACGCCCGCGGCGCCTGCCTGCAGATCCCCGAGGGGTACGGCGCGTTCCACGTGCTCACGCCTGGCTTGATCAAGCGCGCCCACTCCCGCGGCAAGCAGGTGCACGTCTGGACGGTGGACGACTCGGACGCGATGCGCCGGATGCTCGACGCCGGTGTCGACGGCCTGATCACCGACCGCACCGACCTGCTCAAGGACGTCCTGGTCGAGCGCGGTCAGTGGCATTAATCGGGCACTGAAGTGTTATCGCGGGGTACGTCGCTTCGTCCCCGGGACCTGACACACTTCCGCGCATGGGATTCCTCTCCGCCCCGCCGGCGGTCGACAAGCGCGAGTACTGGGGTTTCAGCCTGTACGACTGGGCCAACTCGGGCTACGTCACCACAACGGGCACCGTCCTGTTCGCGCCGTACCTGACGTCGGTCGCGGAGAACGCCGCCTGCGGGTACGTCGGGACGACCGACAACCCGTGCCGCACGAACCTGGACGTGCTCGGGATCGGCGTCTCCCCCGGCTCGCTCGCGTTCTACGTCGTGACGGTCGCGACCCTGGTGTCGGCGCTGTTCCTGCCGGTGGTCGGCGCGATCGCGGACCGGATGTCGCACAAGAAGCTGCTGATGTGCGGGTTCGCCTGGGCCGGAGCCCTCGCCGCCAGCTGCATGGTGTTCGTCAGCGGCGGCGGCTGGCAGCTGGGCGCACTGCTGCTGTTCGTGGGGAACCTGTGTCTCGGCTCGTCCCTGGTCGTGTACGACTCGATCCTCATCGACATCGCGCCACCAGACCAGCGCGACGCCGTCTCGTCACGCGCCTGGGCCTTCGGGTACGCCGGTGGCTTCCTGCTGCTCCTGGTCAACCTGGCAGTCGTCACCGCCCACGACGCCCTCGGGCTGAGCCAGAGCACCGCAGTACGTCTGAGCCTGCTCAGTGCGGGGCTCTGGTGGGGAATCTTCACGTTCTTCCCGTTCCTCCGGCTGCGGAACCGGCCACCGACCAACGTCGTGCAGGTGCGCAACGGCAACCTTGTGCGCCAGAGCTTCGGTCAGCTCGCCGCCACCCTCAAGCACCTGCGCAGCTACAAGATAACGATGCTGTTCCTGATCGCGTACCTGTTCTTCAACGACGGGATCCAGACGGTCATCTCGGTGTCGTCGACGTACGGCGAGAAGCAGCTCGGGTTCGAGACGCAGGTGCTGATCGCAACGATCCTGCTGGTCCAGTTCGTCGCGTTCTTCGGGGCGCTCGCGTTCGGCCGGTTCGCCCAGCGGTACGGCGCCCATCGCACGATCGCCGGCGGCCTGGTGGTCTGGATCCTGATCGTGATCGCCGGGTTCCTGCTGCCCGCGCACCAGATCGCTCCGTTCCTGGCGATGGGGACGGCGATCGGGATCGTGCTCGGGGGCACGCAGGCGCTGTCCCGGTCGGCGTTCAGTCAGCTGATCCCGAAGGGCCGTGAGGCGGAGTACTTCTCGCTGTACCAGGCGGGCGAACGCGGGACGTCGTGGCTCGGCACGCTGGTGTTCGGGCTCGTCCACCAGCTCACCGGCTCGTACCGTCCCGCGATCGTCGCCCTCGGGCTGTTCTTCGTCGTCGGCCTCGCGCTACTGGTCCGCGTCGACATGCGCCGCGGCATCGACGAGGCCGGCAACAGCCAACCGACCGTGGTTTAAGCCGCGCCGGGGCCGACGTCCGTAGAGGTGAGCGGGCGTCGCACCGGCGTCGCGGTCGAGTACTCGTCGGCGCCAACGTCGTACGGCGCTGTGCGGGCCTGCCCGTCGACGTCGTCGCTGACCTGACCCGAGTGATCAACTGCAGCCGCGTTCACGGCAGCGCTACCCGAGCCGAGCCGGTACACCCCGTCCGTGCCGGCCGCCAGCTTCGGATCAGCCCGGGTGTAGCCCGACGACGGAATGTTGCCGTTGGTCGCCTGGCCCCAGACGATGTTCCCCGCCCAGGTCAGGCCGCCGAGATACGGCATGTCGACCAGCGCACCGCTGTCGCCGACCATCAGGTTGTCAGTCACCACGCAGCCCAGCGGAGGCACCGTGCGCTGACTCTCACCGACGAGCGCCTGCCCGTTGTTCCGCAGCGTGTTCAGCGCGATCGTCACGCGGTCGGGTGCGTCGTTGCCGGTCCGGGAACTGGACGGCTCGCCCTCGTAGTGATCCCGCTCCGTGCCGCTGCCGAGCACCACGCCGGCGCCCGCGATCCCGCTGACGTAGTTGTTCACGATCAGATGGTCGTTGCCGTAGATCCGGATCCCGTTCTCTCCGGACAGCAGGTAGTTGCTCTCGACCCGGTTGTCGTTCCCGTGCCGCAGCACGAGCCCGCCGAGGGACGAACGGATCGTGTTGTACCGGATCGTGTTGCCGGACGACTTCACCGAGATCGCCTCGGGGTCGCCGTTGCACCGCTCGAACAGGTTGTACTCGACCGTCGCGTCGGCCGTGCTGAGCGCCCGGCTGCTCACCCCGAGCCGGATCGGCTCACCGCCGTTCGCGCCGCTGAACGTATGGTCGCGGAAGTGGTTCCGCAGGATGTATGTGCGCTGCGCCATCGCCTCCGAGCCCGGGCCGTCGATCACCAGGTAAACGCCGACGGTGGACTTGTCGTGGAAGACGTTGCGGTCGATCTTCGCGTCGTCGCCGCGGACGACGACCCAGTGGCCGGTCGACGCCGCGAGTTGGAGGTCGTTGCGGGTCAGCCGGATCCGCGGGCAGTCCGCCGGGATCTCCAGCGTCGTACTCTGCCGGAACGCGAACCCGCTGATCGTGACGTCCGACGACCCCGAGAACACGAAGCTCTGCGCGCCGGTCAGCGTCACGCCGCCGCGGGTCTGGGCCACGATCGTGATCGGTGCGCCGCTGCTCCCGTGCCGGTTCGTGATCGTGATCGGTGACCCCGACGGTACGGCGTACGAGCCGTTCGCCATCGTGATCGTGGTGCCGGCGGTCGCGCTGTTGATTGCCTGCTGCAACTCGGCCAGGGAGGTCACCGTGGCGGTCTCGCCGGCGAGCGTAGATCGCGCGCCCACCAAGGAAACTGCGACGGCACCACTCCCGGCCAAGAAGGTACGACGGTCCATGACGTGGCTCCTAGTTGTGTGGGCGGTACAACTTCCGGTACTCGCTCGGGGTCACCGAACTCACCTGGCGGAACACTTTCGAGAAGTAGGACTGGTCCATCCCGACGGCGGCCGCGATCTCCTCCATCGGGCGCGCGGTCGCCGTCAGCTCGCGTTGGGCCCATTCGATCCGGGCCCGCTTGATGTACTGCTTCGGCGACAACCCGAACTCGGTCCGGAAATGCCGCATGAAGGTCGGCAGGTCGTAGCCGAACACCGCCGCGAGCTCCTCGACGCTCGGCAGCGTGGCCAGGTTCTCCTGGATGTACTGCACGATCCCGGACTCGCTCGTCTGCCGCTCCGACAACCGCACCGAACCGGGCGGCGCACTGTCCAGGTAGTGCGCGAACAGCGCAGTCAGCGCCGACCGCAACCGCAGCGGTGTCGCTAGACCAGGCGGGTCCCGGTCGGCCGCACCGACCTGCTCGAACAGCGCCGCCGCATCCTCGGGCGCCTTGCTCGGAACGATGTACGGCAGCGTCAGCATCTCGCCGATGTCCCGCTCGCCGATCAGCGCCGAGAAGTGCAGCCAGTGCTTCCGGAAAACGTTGTCGCTGATCGTCTCGTACGACACGGGCACGTCGGCCGGCAGATAGACGAGCTCACCGGGTCGCGGGTAGAGCTCCTGGTCCCCGACGACGAGCCGGCCCTCCCCCTCCAGGATCAGGTAGAGACGGGAGAACGGATCCGGCATCAGAGCCCGGGACCACTCGCGGTGCACCTTCGTGATCCGGGCCGCGACCACCAGATCCAGCCGCAACCGATCGAGATACGTCCGGATGATCTCCTGCTCTCCCAGGGCGTTCTCCCGCGCGTTCTCCCGCGTGTTCTCCCGCGCGTTCATCTGCTTGTTCTTCTGGGCCGTGTTCATCGTGCGTGCGGCCCGACGTCGGTCGAGCTCAACGGGCGGTACGTCGGACGTCGGGCCGAGTACTCGTCCGCGCCGACATCCGCCGCGCGACCGGTCCGGTGATCGCCGTCCAGGTCGGTGGTAGCCTCCGGATACGACCGGGACGCCGCGTTGATCGCGGGGCTGCCCGCCGTCAGCCGACGTACCCCATCGGGTCCTGGCGCGAGCCGTGGGTCGATGCGGGTGAACCCGGCGGCTGGTGCGTTGCCGTCCGTGCCCTGTCCCCAGTGGATGTTGCCTGACCAGGTGATGCCGTCCTGGAACGGCATGTTCACCAACTGCCCGTTCTCTGCCACCAACAGATTGTCCGTCACCGCGCACTCGAGCGGCGGCAGGGTCCGGTGACTCTCGCCGATGACCGCGGCCTCGCAGTCGAGCACGGTGTTCAGCGCGATCCGCACCCGGTCCGGTGCGTCGTTGCCGCGCCGGGAGGCGGCAGGCTCGCCCGGGTAATGGTCCCGGACGTTGCCGCTACCCAGTACGACGCCCGCGCCGCTGATGAGCTCGATGTAGTTGTTCACGATCAGGTGGTCGTTGCCGTAGATCCGGATCCCGTTCTCCCCGGACAGCAGATAGTTGCCTTCGACCCGGGTCGCGTTGCCGTGCCGCAGCACGATGCCGCCCAGGCTGTCGCGGATCGTGTTGTGCCGGATGGTGTTGCCCGACGACTTCACCGAGATCGCCTCGGGGTCGCCGTTGCACCGCTCGAACAGGTTGAAGTCGACGACCGCGGCGGCCGTCGACAGCGCCCGCGGGCTGACCCCGAGCCGGATCGGCTCGCCGCCGTTGTCGCCGGGGAACGTGTGGTCGCGGAAGTAGTTGCGGGTGATGTGCACCCCGCGGGCCATCCCGTCCGTCCCGGCGCCCTCGATGCCGAGGTAGATGCCGAGCGTGGACTTCCCGTGGAACTCGTTGCGATCGACCGTCGAGTAGTCCGCCCGCATCATCACCCAGTGCAGACCCTCGAGATCGGCCAGCTGGAAGTCGTTGCGGGTGAGCCGGATCCGCCGGCAGTCCGGCGGCACGTCCAACGTCGTACGCTGGCGGAACGCGAAGCCGCTGATCGTGACGTCCGCCGAGCCGCTCAGCACAAAACTCCGCTCACCAGTCAGCACGACACCGCCGACGGACTCCGCCCGTACGACGATCGGCTCGTCGCGGGTGCCGCGCTTGCCGGTGATCGTGATCGGGACCGTCACGTCATAGGTGCCGTTGGCAACCGTAATCACGGTCCCTGGCGTCGCGCGGACGATCGCGGCCTGGAGCTCGTCGAGCGAACGCACAAGGCCGCGATGGTTGCCGTTGGCATCTGCCGTGACCGGTGCCGCGGCGGCCACGCCGATCAAGCCGGTGGTTGCGAGGAAGGTACGACGATGCATGTCTCACCCCTTGAGTGCGCCGGAGGTCAGGCCCCGGGCGAACGAACGTTGGAAGAAGAGGAACACCAGCACGGACGGAAGCAATGCCAGCAACGATGCGGCCAGTACGACGCCGGGCGTCACGGCCTGGTCGATCCGCAGCGTCCGCAACGCCAGTGGGAGCGTGTACGCCGACGAGTTCTGGGCCACGAGCAACGGCAGCAGGTACTGATCCCAGATCATCGTGAAGCCGAACACCCCGATCACGCCGAGCGCCGGCTTGCACAACGGCAGGATGATCTGGCCGAAGATCCGCAGCTCGCCGGCGCCGTCGATCCGGGCTGCCTCCTCGAGCTCACGCGGCACGTCCTTCATGAACTCGGTCATCACCAGGATCGAGAAGGCCCACGCGCCGAGCGGCACGATCATGCCGGCCAGCGTCCCCATCAGGTTCAGGTGCACCAGCGGCAGGTCGGCGAGCACCAGGGTCAGCGGCAGCGCGAGGATCTCCTCGGGCAGCATCATCGTGGCCAGGATCGCGACCATCACCAGCGTCATCAGCGGGAACTTCTTGCGCGCCAGCGCATAGCCCGCGAGGACCGAGACCGCCACCTGGAGCAGCAGCCCGAATCCGACCACGAAGAACGAGTTCAGCAAATACCGCAGTACGCCGTGGTCGAACGCGATCCGGAAGTTGTCGAGCGTCGGTGTCTTCGGTACGACGCTCAGCTGCGTCGGATCCGACACGTGGTTGAACGACCCCACTAGCAGTGCTAGCAACGGCCCCGCGAAGACGGTGCACAGCCCGGCGTAGATCACGAACTTCGCGATCCGGGCGCCGATGCCCTTCCTCTCGGTGAGTCCCAGCGCGGTCTCGGTGGCTGCACTCATGCGGATCTCCTCCGTCGCAGCAGCTGCACGCACACCGTGAGGACGAGCGTTGCGGCGAACAGAAGGACCGCACCGGCCGAGCCGACGCCGAGCCGGCTCTGCTCCAGCCCCAGCTTGTAGATGAGCGTCATCACAACCTCGGTCGAGCCGTTCGGCCCGCCGTTGGTCAGCAGGAACACCTCGGTGAACGTCCGGAACCCGCGGACGGCCGCCAGGACGAACAAGATCGCGAACACCGGCCGGAGACCGGGCAGCGTCACGTGCAGGATCCGCTTCCAGGTCGAGGCGCCGTCCACGGTCGCCGCCTCGTACAGCCCGCGGTCGATCCCCGCCAGCCCGGCCAGAAAGATCATCATGTCGTACGGCGCACCACGCCAGATCCCCGTCACCGCGATCGAGGCGAGCGACGTGTGCGGATCGTTGATGAACCCGGACGGCCCCAGCCCGACCAGGCCGATCACCTGGTTGATCAGACCGTCGCTCGTCGGGTGGTACATGATCCGCCACAGCTCGGCCACCACCGCGAGCGGTACGACGACCGGCAGGAAGGCCGCCGACCGGATGACGGTGAGCTTGCGGGTCTGGCCCTCCACCAGCAGAGCCAGGCAGAACCCGAGCACCATCGACCCGAACGTCTGACCGACCGCGAGCACGATCGTGTTCCACGCGGCGGACCGGAACCCGTCCGAGCTCAGGATCTCGGTGTAGTTCGCGGCGCCGACCCAGGTGTTGCCGAGGTACGGGCGGACCTCCTGTACCGACATTCCGATCGCCTGCGCCATCGGGATGAACTTGAAGTACACGAACAGCACCAGCGCCGGAGCCAGGAACAGCCACGGGACCCACCAGTTCCCACTCCTGCGGGACCTCTGGAGCTTCCGGGCGGCCGCCGGCGCGGTGTGCGCCGGGGCCGTCACCGGCGCCGCTTCCCGAACACTCATGACGCGCTGATGCCCTGCTGGCTGAGCGTGTCGGTCAGCTTCTGGTCGAGCTTCTTCAGCTCGGCGTCGACGTCCAGGCCGCAGTCCGCGATCAGAGCGTTCACGGTGTCCGCGGTGCTCTGCCGGACGGGCGTCCAGTTCGGGATCGACGGAGCGTAGCGGCCGTGCTCGCGGTACACGTCGGCGTACAGCTTCCATCGCGGATCCGGCCGGACCGTGGTGATGTCGACGGTCTTGTTCACCGGCAACTGCACGATGAAGGCCTTCTCGCCTTCCATGCCGATCTTCTGGCCCTCGGCCGAGATCGCGTAGCCGGCGAAGGCGTTCTGCGCGGCCTCGTTCTTGGAGCCGGCCATCAGGTAGACGCTGCCGCCCTCGGCGAGCACCGTCGCGTCCTTCGGGCCTTTCGGCATCGGCACGACCTCGTACTTGTCCTTGCCGAGCGAGGAGTCGAAGCGCGGCATCAGGTACGGACCGACGACGTACATCCCGGTCTTGCCGGCCTCGAACGTCTCGTTGGTCGGCGGTGTGTCCATCGTCGCGGCGCCCGGCTGGATGACCTTGGAGGTGCAGGCCAGGTCGCGGAACCACTTCGTCGCGGCCACCGTCTCCGGGGTCGACATCGCGGGCTTGTACTTGCCGTCGGGCTGCTTGGCGATGAAGTCACCGCCGGCGGCCCAGAGGAAGTTCGAGAAGTACCACGAGGCGTACCCGCGCTTGGTCGAGCCGGGCACCGCCAGACCGTAGGTGTCGGCCTTGCCGTTGCCGTCCGGGTCCTGGGTGGTGAAGGCCTTCGCCAGGGTGACCATCTGATCCCAGTTCGCCGGAGCGGTGAGGTTGACCTTCTTCAGCCAGTCCTTGCGGATCAGCAGCGC
The DNA here is from genome assembly GCF_053607525.1 of Kribbella sp. NPDC055110. Lineage (NCBI taxonomy): Bacteria > Bacillati > Actinomycetota > Actinomycetes > Propionibacteriales > Kribbellaceae > Kribbella > Kribbella sp. NPDC055110. Next base: position 581,058 of record NZ_JBSGTS010000001.1, on the reverse strand, counting down.
GGAGGCCTGCGCGGAGTACGGGACGCCGTACGTCTTGCCGTCGGTGGCGCGGGCCGCGGCGACGGCCGGGGCGAGCAGCCGGTCGCTGCCCTTGATCGCGGACAGGTCGACCTCGCGGACGATCCCCTGGCTCACCATCGTGCCCAGCTGGGACGAATCGTTCATCACGATGTCCGGCAGGTCCCTCTGCGCCGCCCGCTGGGACAACTTGGTCTCGAAGTCGTCGAAGATCGCCGTGACCTCGACCTTCTGCCCGGTCGCCGCCTCGAACGCCGCGGCCAGCTTCTTCATCCCCTTCTCACCGTCGCCACCCGGCGTGGTGCGGGCCCACAGCTCCAGCGGAGCCGACGGATCCTGCGCGGCCTTGCCTGCTCCACTCGTACCGCAGGCGGCAACCGTCAGGGCGACCCCCACCGCCGCGGCCATGAATCTGAACGACCTCGTCACGGACACAGTCATGCCAACTTCCCAGTCAATTTGTACTTTTTGAGCCTCATTTCGTCGGAAGATAGCGCTTTCCAAGCAAGCGAGTCAATGACTCATCGGATCTCTCGCCTGGGTGCGGACCTGCAAATGTCCTGCGCCTGAAGTCCGTTACATAAGTTGACGGTGGGCGGTTTGCCCACCATCGGTGCCGCCAAGCCCCCGCCATCGGGTCTGGGGAGCCGACCCCACCCGAATCAGCCCGTAACACTCCCCAGTCGAAACGAATCGACCCGCGGGTCCCATCTTTGGGAAGCCACCGACCACGTTCGGGCCGCGAGAATGGTCGGTGGCTTCTCAAAGATGGCTCAGCGGAGCTAGACCGGTACGACGGAACTGACGAACTCACGCACTTCAGCAGCCGTCGGACGAGCGCCCGTGCGGTCCGCGAACATCATGTGGGCCGAACCGATCAGCGTCAGGCCGAGTACGTCGGTCGGCACGGCCTCGCGCAACCTGGCGCGCAGGCCGCGCGCCCGCTCGGCGGACAGACGTGGGGCCCGCCGGGGGGGGGGCCGGGGGGCCCGGGGGGGGGGGGGGTGGCCCGGGCCGCACCAATGGCCGCCGGGGGCGGGGGTGGC